>JBAYWA010000367.1:0-2816 GCA_041674325.1 Melioribacteraceae bacterium
CTTATGGCTAATTATAGAAAAACATTTTCAGAGAAAAGGAGATATATCGGAATAACTTTGAGCTATAATGATAACTCCATGAATTCTTCTTCAGACAGGATTCAAACATATTTATCTGTTCCTGAACTTGCCGTACTCAAAAATGATTTGTCCGATAATCTGAATAAAACTCTCAGCTGGAAATCAATATATTCTAATCCCTTAAGTGAAACTTCAACCTACTCTTTAGGTTACAGCGGTTCATTTACCGGGTTAACAATGAAAAACGATTACTATTATTTTGATCAGGGAAGCAACTTATTTAACGAAGATCTGTCAAAGAAAAGTATCTATAAAAACTCCAATACAAAGCATACACTTTCTGGCAATTACGACAGCTCAATTTGGGGTTTCGATTATACTCTCAGATTGGAGTATGAGCAGTATTATACAAACTTCGAAGAGGATGTATCCGGCAATTCTTTTAATAAAAAATATTCATACTTCCTTCCAGGGATTTCTATAAAAAAACAGATCGACATAGGGCAAAACATAGATCTTCATTTCAATCGCTCTTTTGTATATCCATTGAACAAACAGATAAACCAGCATATCGACTATTCCGATACTACAAATATTGTAACAGGAAATCCGACCTTAGAGCCGTCATATACAAATAGTATTTATCTGGGTTACTCCTATTTTGCTGAGAATATTTTATTCACAGCAAGCGGAGCCTATTCAAAACAAGAAAATCTGATTGAAAAAATTACGATTCAGAATAACATGACCTCATCAATTACATCTTATCAAAACATCGCTGTGTTTAATCGGCTGACTGCAACGATCTCCGCAAGGACTAAAATATTCAATTTAATCAAAATAGATCCTTCGATTAACTGGTCGGATAACGAATATTTAGGACAAAACATAAATAGCCGCAGTTCTTCGTGGAGTATTAATCTTCGAACATCAACCTCGTTCAAGAATTTGAGATTTCAAATAAATTTTCAATACTTATCACCCCAGAAATCCGCTCAAATAAAACTGGCCGAAACATATTCGGCCGACGCGACAGTAAAAATGTTGTTATTCGACAAACAATTATCTGTT
Source organism: Melioribacteraceae bacterium (assembly GCA_041674325.1). Taxonomy (GTDB): domain Bacteria; phylum Bacteroidota; class Ignavibacteria; order Ignavibacteriales; family Melioribacteraceae; genus Fen-1258. The sequence goes on from JBAYWA010000367.1 coordinate 1,093, forward strand.
TCAATCAAGGCTAATGATCTCTTCAATACAAAGAATCTGAATTCAAGAAGCTATGGAAATAATTTCTATTCAATAAACGGTAATAGGGAAACCACACGAATCTTTTCTCTGAATATTTCATACTATTTCAAAGTAAAATCTAGTGAGGGTTATGAGGAAAATGAAGATTCTAAAGAGTATACCGATGACTTTTAGATTAAGTCGGCCCATCTGATATCTTCTTCTGCTATTAGTAATTTATTGTTAAAAGAGATTCTACTGCAAAGGAAGGAATAACTTTTGGTGCAGTGCCCAGGTTTATAAGCACTTCATATTAATGTATTGGAAACGCCTAAAATTGAACTAAAAAATAGGTCCAAAAACGTCCTCGAAGGCTCTCTGCGCCCCTTTTATTTGAAGATTAAGGGTTTATTAAGGTTTATTATCAAAAAGGGCTCCTCGATTGTTTTAGCCTTCTACAAAAACGATAACCATTATGATATTTTTTTTTAAGCTGTAATCAAAACCCCTTACTTCAGCAACTTTCTTTAAAATAAAAAAAATCAAAACAATTCGCTTTGAACCTTTTTGCGGAGAGTCAGGGATTCCCTTCCTCAGAAAAATACTCCGTATTTAATTTATTTACTGCATTTTTTGATATGTTGTGACCAATTTATGACCGAGACGTTTCCAAATACAGCCAACTACACACTGCACACAGAATACAACACTTATCATTCTATCTATATAACAGTATTCCTAGAGAATGATCGGGCGTTATATTAATCCATTATCTGCCGGATTATTTATTGGATGAGGATTTGAATAAGGACAAGAATGTAAATTGGTTATTTACACCTTCATTATTTGCTGGTCCCGCAGTATTCTTTCACTCCATCTAACCAATGAATAAGGTTTAGCACAAACTGAGCATTTTGAGGTGCATCGTCTGAATTGATACCAACTTTCATATTGCTGTTTACAATCTGTGCCGTAAACATTGCCGCTTCACCAAATACAGCAATCCTTCCTTTGCCGAATTTCAGTATTGCACCCTGATGAAATCCATTAAGTTTTTGCGATGGAGTTTTGGGGTTAAAGCTCCAAGCGGTATCAGGTTGAAGCGAATAATGCTCTTTCAAGAAACTAAGCACAGGGATTGATCCTTTGGGTGCTTTAAATGCAGAACCTGTGAAAGTAGCAACATAATTAATTTTTTCGTAGTCCTTAACGTCACTTATAATCGGTGACTTTCTCAAAGTTTTATCCTTTAACGTGAAAACCGATGGAGGCCAGGATCTTTCTTTTGTATATGCGAATCCATTGAGGAATTCAAATCCGAATGCTTTTCCAAATTCATAAGCCGCTCCGGCAAAAGGCATGTGGTCTGCAATTAACAATAAACTTCCTCCATCTTCTACCCATCGTTTGATAATTTCAATTTCTTCTTTCGAAAAAGCAGAAGGTGTAGGCAGAATCCATTGAGTAACATTTGATGTATTTAGCGCATTTGAGATAACAAATATTTTGCATTTATTAATGAAATCAATTTTGGAAATGGAATCTGTTAAAGATTTGACTTGATACCCATCTTGTTCCAATAATTTGCTGAATGGAGAAAAGCGACCATTCTTTGTATGAAAGTTATTATGTGCCTCATCAATAAAAATGACACTGCCTTTACCTTTTTGATATGCACTTTGTTTTATGTTATAAGTGTATGCAGTATCAGGTTCCTGTTGAGC
>JBAYWA010000368.1:0-2813 GCA_041674325.1 Melioribacteraceae bacterium
CCATCGCCGGCAACGTAAATTTTTTCTTCAATTTTGTGTTCTATTCTACCTCTGGTTCCGTTGAAAATAACATAGTATCCTTCCCACGAATTGAACGCATTCAGGGAATAACTCATAGTGGCATTGTTGCTATACTTGACCATTACATTCATCGTATCTTCAATATCAATCTCAGGGCGGAACACACATCTGTCTCTGAAATAACCATCATATTGTTCGTTATCAAGATAGAGGGCCTTCAATCTTTTATTTGCCGAGAGGTCCAGTTCAAATCCGCATTTGTTTTTCTCAGGACAGGTATGACATCTTTCATGATATCCGGATAAGCCCAATCGCTTAGCCATTTCAGGAGTGTAAAATTCTTTTTTTCCCATCGCGCTGACTGAGACCGGCACAGCAGATAGCCACCAGTTTATAAGATCGAAATGATGTGTCGACTTGTGCAATAGTAATCCGTTGGAGAATTTTTTCAGCCCATGCCACCTTCTGAAATAATCTGCTCCGTGGTGAGTATTGAGCATCCAGTGAAAATCGACAGAGAGAATATCTCCGATTGTGCCTCCCATAAGAAGGTCCTTCACTTGTGTTCTTGCCGGAGAGTAGCGGTAATTAAAGCTGACTGTAATTTTTTTACCGTATTTTTTCTGGGCCTCAATTATCAGTCTGCATTTTTCATCTGTGTTAGTCATCGGCTTTTCGGTAATTACATCGCATCCTAGTTCCATGGCTCGTATAATGTATATGTGGTGCGAACTGTCAACCGTGGTCACAATTACCGTATCAGGTTTAGTTTCTTTGATCATTTTATCAAAATCCTTAGCATCATAACCAGGTATCTTTCTGCCGGTCATCTTCTCCGCATACTCCTGATAAAGATTTATACGGCCCGCGTTTGTATCGCAGAATCCGACAACCTCACATTCGTCCCTGAATGATTTATAAAGACTCTCCTGCCACATTTCCGTCCTGTGTCCTACACCCACAATCGCGTACTTTTTTTTAGAATTAAATTTCTGAGCAGCTCCCGATATTACACTTCCACCGAATAGCACCCCAGCGCCTGCGGCGGCGGATAACTTAATGAAATCCCTCCGATTGAAATCTTTCGATGATTTTTCTTTACTCACATTCATTGCTGCCTCCCGGCGTAATATTCATATCATTTATTTAAAATAATAATTTGTCGGAATTATTTAGCCAGTTACTAAAACCAATCATATATAATTACTTAAATAGTTCAAACGAGTCAAACAATTTTCCAGTAACTGTAAATGATTTGTATGAAAGCTTTCTATTATTAATAGAGATAGTCTGGAAAAGCTGAATATTGGTACCTGTTTTTTTCATCAGTTCCGAATATTTCGTATTAAGACTGTAGGTCTTTCCGCCGCACTGAGAAATAACATATACAGTCCCTTTCTGTTTTGCTGAAACGGCTTTTCCGTTTTTCAATTTATGGCTTCTCGCATAGACATGATCATGCCCGCTTAGCACCAGATCGACCGAATATTTATCAATTACAGACATGAACGCGTTTCTAGTGCTCATCTCATCTCTGTTCCGGCCGAATGAAAACACCGGTTCATGGAATGCAACAATCGTCCATAGATTTTTTGTTTCAGCGAGAAGCGAATCGAGCCACTTAGCCTGCTCGTCAAGTCTGGACTGAGCATCCAGCATAAAAAATCTTACACCCTGATAGTCAAAGAAATATGATTTTTCCTCCATTCCCTTCAGTCCGTTTTCAGGCAGAGTGAAATGTGCATTCCAGAGGGGAGTAAATCCCTTTATCCTCGTACCGTCTTTAAGCTTATATGCATATTCATGACTTCCCGGAACCATAACTGAAGGCATCATAGAGTAGATAAAGCCGCCCGCGTAAAATAATTCTTCCCAGTACTGATCGAGGGGTTTATCCATTAGATCCCCGATGAACAGCCAGAATTTTGCGTTTGGTGCCGCCAGAAAACTTTTCCGAAATATTCTTGACACATAATCTTTCACATCAACCTGCGGATCTCCGAAAAAGACAAATTCGAACGGAGTATTTTCACTATTCGCGGTTGTAAACTGAGTTAATTCACTCCAGTTACTTCCGCCGCCGACTCTATACGAATATGTCGTATTCGGTTTCAGATTCTTAATTAATGCAGAATGATGGTATGCAAATGTCGAGCTGTCAATTTTCACTTTTTCCGATCTGGCATCGGCAATTGAAAATGTTGAATCTAATTCGCGCCAATCGGATATCTCTGCAAACTTAATTTGCGGATGCGGAATCTCTCCCATTGTACGCCAGGTGACCGCGATGCTTGTGGAAGGGGAATCTGTAAGATTCAGAATTATCCTTTGCGGAGTGGATGGCCCGGTGTATTTCTGAGCGAAAGAATGACCTGCAAATAATACAATCAATAATACTAGAATTACTTTTTTCATTTCAACCTTATTAAAATGTGAATTAAATTTAAGATCCATCAACAATGTAATGATCACCATATTTTCTATTTTGTCCCCAGAAAATGATTGGGGATGGCAGTAGATAACCATGGAAAAAAAATAACGAGTAGTAACACAAAGAAAAGTGCGAAAACAAAAGGCCAGCAGTACTTGAGCGTTTGATCGTAAGTGGTCTTGGCAATACTGGTAGCTACGAATAGACCAACTGCAACCGGTGGTGTTGTGGCACCAATTTGAGTAGCCATAATTATCACCATTCCCATGTACAGCGGATCAAATCCGAACATCTGAGAAATTGTTACTATAACAGGGACCAATATTACCAGGACAGCAAGAGATTCAACGAACATTCCAAG
>JBAYWA010000369.1:0-2812 GCA_041674325.1 Melioribacteraceae bacterium
AATGCTCAGTGCAAAGTACCGAGGCCTCAATCTGATTTGTTGCCAACGGGAAATCGAGCCGTGACTGCAATAGCGAAAACTGATGGGGCAAAAAATTCGAAACGCCGAAATGAACTACTTTGCCCGATTTTTTCAATTGATAAAAAGCCTCAGCTGTTTCATCTGCGTTCATAAATGGATCTGGTCTGTGAATGAGAAGAAGATCAATGTATTCCGTCGCGAGATTAACTAGAGAATTTTCTGCCGATCTTATAATATGTTCTTTCCCTGTATCGTAATGTTTTACCGTGGTTCCCGGAAATTTCGCCGAAAGTAATTTTATTCCGCATTTGGTAACTATCTGCATTCTTTTCCTTATCGAAGGGTTCTCTTTCAGCGCGGCGCCGAACAGCTCCTCGCATCCGTAATTGCCGTAGATATCCGCGTGATCGAATGTTGTGATGCCGATGTCGAGAGATTGTGCAATCAGTTTGTAAAGTTCGCCTGAATTCATATTCCATTCCCGCGTGCGCCAAAGGCCCAAAGCCATTCTTGAAAGACCGCCAGACATTTTCTCTCCTATAAATTCATTTGCTGGTATGCAATATAGTATTTAGATTGAATTAGTTTTAATAGAGGATTTATCAAAAATGAAATCAATATTTTATCTTATTCTCCTTCTGATCATCCAGTCCCAATTTGCTATTCTCAATTGTCAGTCTACTCGCCCCATCCGCGATGATATCGGTTTCTGCTGGACCGCTCTGGAGATGGACAACCTTATCGATTATCTGTCAAAGAACAATAAAGATGAATCCGGGAGCGGGGCCAATAATCTTGCGGCCGCGATTTCGGTTCATGATGATTATCTCTACGCCGGAAATATTTATTATCCTCTCTTTAAAAACATACAGACTAAAGAGGTGGTGATCTTCGGCGTAACGCACGGCTCCGTTAAAAAAGAGATGGGAACACTCTCCGATATTTTGATTTTCGATGAATTTGATATGTGGCGGGGGCCCTATAGCGAAGTTGGAATCTCTCCATTGAGGGAGATAATTAAATCTAAACTGCCAAAAGAAGATTTTCTCATCAGCAATAAAGCCCACGGTATAGAACATTCTATCGAAGCCATGATACCGTTCCTTCAATATTACAACCGTGACATAAAAATTACTCCCATAATGGTAACCCAGATGACGTTTGAGAAAATGGAGGAAGTAAGCGCGCGGCTCGGAAATATTATTTCTGATTATATAACTGAAAACAAATTGGTGATTGGAAAAGATATTTTTTTTCTTATCTCAAACGACGCAAATCATTACGGCGAGGATTTTAATAATTCTCCCTACGGCCTGGATGAGAATGCGCATAAAATTGCGACCGCCAACGACAGAAGGATTCTGGATCAGAATCTTACAGGAAAAATAAATGCTTCGGTTCTTAAAAACCTTACCGCTGAAATATGGCCGGGCCCTGACAGCAAAAAACCGGTTCCTCTCTGGTGCGGCAGATACCCGATCACACTGGGGCTCCTTACGTTGACAAAAATTATGGGTGGTTTCCGGTTAGGTGAGCCGGTTGGAAAACTTTTCAGATATTCTGATACGGTTACTGAAAAAGTGCTGCCGATCAAGAATACGTCGATGGGTTTAACCGCGGTTTTTAATTATAGGCACTGGTGCGGGTGGTTTAGTGAGGGATTTTATATTAATGGAGAATAAATATTTATGAGTCATAACGAAATTAACCGGAATGATGAGAATCTTTGGCTTAAGATCACCGCGGAAGATTACGAAGGACATATGTCGTCTCCTAATGTTCAGCAGCTTCAGATGCTTGCAAAAATATTTGCGGATGTTATCGCTCAATTCTCGCCGGAGTCGATCCTCGTTCCGGGCTCCACAACGGGAAACGGATTTGATTGTCTTTCAGGAGGGAATATAAAAAGAATTGTAGGTGTCGATATCAATCCGGAGTACATTGATGTGTGCCGAAGCAGGTATGGGAAAAAACTGCCCGGACTTGAACTGATTTGTTCGGATCTTTCCGAGATTGATTTTCCGGAGAATTCATTCGATCTTATTCACGCCGCGCTGATATTCGAATATGTTGAAGCGGCGATGATTATGAAAAAATTCGCGCGGTGGCTGAGGACGGACGGGAAATTATCGGTTATTCTCCAATTGCCGGGCAAGGGTTCTTCGCCGGTTTCAGAATCGCCTTTTCAGAGCGTTAAAATACTTTCGGATGTAATCAATCTGATTGAGCCGGGAAAGCTTAAAGAGAGCGCGGCGGAAATGAATCTGAAATGCATAAACGAAGAATTGATAACTCTTTCAACCGGCAAGCAGTTTCAGAAGATGATATTCAAAAAATAAAACGGTTCAATTCGGCGTGCCCGCATGCCGCAGAGTGCTCCAAGCCAATGCATTAATTTCCATTGAATCCGGAATTATAAAAATTCCGCAATACAAAAAACGCTTTCTTCTTCTCTCCCATGTTAGAATAGAGTCCTTTGCGGTTGAAGAAATCCTGGATGCCCGGTAAAGGTCTGCGCGGAGATCTGAAATCGGTCAGTATCCATGGGCTCATGCCCTGCAAATGCGGGATTTTTTTCAGCATATTAATCTGCCTTATGTATAGATCCTCCTGATACTCTTCCGACCAGACGGTCAACGCATCCGCATGGAAACCATATTTAGCATCTCCCCCGAACTCGCTTATAATCAGCGGCTTGCTGTAAGCGGAGACCCATTTAATGTTATCTGCTTTTGCGGGAAGGCCGTCGTACCATCCGATATATTCATTGCATCCGAGTACATCAAGATAT
>JBAYWA010000370.1:0-2796 GCA_041674325.1 Melioribacteraceae bacterium
ATGGCAAAAAGATTAGGACTATCTGGGTATCATGAAAGATGCCACACCTGTCCTGAAAAAAATAAATGCGGATTTGAACTTGACCTCTCGGCTAACAAAAGATTGAAAGAACTTTATCTGGATAACGAACAATACGATGGTTACTTCAGAGACCGTTGTGTATTTAGACCTGAAATTGATATTGAAGATACAATGAATGTTATGGTTAAGTATAGTAATAATGCAACAATGAGTTATTCGCTCAATGCGTTTAATTCATGGGAGGGATACTATGTAATATTTAACGGGACCAAAGGAAGATTGGAACATAAGATCGAAGAAAAAATATATGTTGCGGGAGATGGTGGTGTCCAAGGCGGAATTAAGCCGGGTGGGGAATACTTAAAAATATTTCCAATAAGAGGCAACGGGTATGATGTTAATGTCTGGAAGGGTGAGGGCGGTCACGGTGGCGGTGATGTTGTAATGCTTGATGATATATTCAATCCCGTTAGAAAGACTGATAAATATTTACGTTGCGCTGATCAAAGAGCAGGAGCTTATTCTTTGTTAACTGGGGTAGCTGCAAACTATTCTATGTCAACAGGGAATGAGATAAAAATCGCTGATCTTGTCCATAATATAGGCATGCCGGATTTTCCTGAAATGCCAAATCATCGAGATTCTGTTCCGATGCCGGACAAAAAATTATAATTTAGACAAATATAACGAAAATACTATACTGAAGGACTTTTGAAATGGAATTAAGCAAATATTCAATTGGTATCGGGGATCGCTTTAATCATCAGGCTAAAGCACAGCTGAATGCAATTAAAAAGGCTGAAGAGGCTGGTGTGTTTATAACACCAGTATGGAACAAATCATTCAGGGAACATCAAATCATTCATAGCCGACCTGAAGATACTCGGATGCAGGCAGATGCGGCAGTAAAGGACCTAAATTGGGTCCGTCCTTACTTTGTTGATGCGGACCACGTTGGAATAAAAACTATTGATCACTTCATTAATTCGTGTGACTTCTACACGCTCGATGTGGCCGATTTTATTGGCAGGAAAACAGAGGAAGAAAATATTGAGTCATTTGTAAGTAATAATATGAAATTCTGCGGCGCACTAAAGATAACCGGTATTCAAGAAACAATTGAGATAAATAAGGCAATAATTAATAATGCGGCCGAGAAATTTTTGTTTGCTATAGAAGAAGCCGGAAGAGTTTATCGTCATCTTTTAGAAAGGAAGGGTCAGAACAACTTTGTGGTTGAAGTTTCGCTTGATGAAACTGATTTTCCGCAATCTCCAACTGAAATGTTTTTTATTTTGTCTGCAATAGCGCAGGAAAAAATTCCCATTCAAACAATAGCGCCAAAGTTTTCGGGAAGATTTAACAAAGGTGTCGATTACGTTGGAAATGTATCGAAATTTCACAAGGAGTTTGAAGAGGATGTTGCAATTATTCAATTCGCAATTAAAGAGTTCAACCTTCCCCAAAATTTAAAACTAAGTGTCCACTCCGGCAGCGATAAATTTTCTATTTATCAAGCAATAAGTGCTTCACTTAAGAAATATGACGCGGGTGTGCATCTTAAAACAGCCGGGACAACCTGGCTGGAAGAACTTATTGGACTTGCATCAGCAGAAGGTGAAGGTCTTCAAATTGCTAAAGAAATATATCGGCAAGCTTATAATCGTTATGATGAATTATGCGGTCCATACAAAACGGTAATTGATATTGATACGAATAAACTTCCGGTTCCAAATGATGTTGAGAAATGGACAGGTGAAAGATTTTCAAAAACCTTGCGGCATGATCAATCAAGTGTGGAATACAATCTGAACTTTAGGCAATTACTTCATGTAGGATACAAGGTAGCCTCTGAATTGGGTGATCGTTACATCAATGCGTTGATTCAATATGAAGAAATAATTGAGAAAAATGTGATTGAAAACCTTTATGAGAGGCATATAAGAAAAATATTTTTCTAAAAAATTTAACTGAATATTCAAATATTTCATGCCATCCGGCATTGTTTGTTAATCTAAATAAAGTATAGCAGTATATTTAAGGAAATCGTGAATCCGAATGGGAAGTATGTTATAATACCGGAAATGACTCGGCTTTGTCTAAGTGGGCTATATGGTCAGGAATTATCTCATTCTAAAATAACAAGTTTATTTGTATGGGCTCTATCAATGCAATCTTTATATACTTCTTTGACCATAAGTCGAACAATTCTTTATAAAGAATGAAAATACTTCATTCATTTATCATAATAACCTTTTTTTGCGCAACTGCGATTTTATCTCAATCTGCCGGACAACTGCCTCAGCGAAAACAAATTATAAAAAGTGGTCAGATAGCTGGAATAATTCTAGACAGTTTGACAAATATTCCGATTGAATTTGCTAGTTTCCAGTTAATACTGTTAAATGACACATCGAAAATATATGGGACAATATCAGATACGGAAGGTAAATTCATTTTGAAGGATATTCCTTTGGAAATATATGCGGCAAGGATTTCTTCGGTAGGATATAAAAAGCGCAAACGAAATATGTTGGTGCTTAATGAAAAAGATCGATTTATTGATTTGGGCAAAATTAGTCTGGTACAAAAAAATATTATTGGAGCAGAAATTAAGGTAACTGGAAAGAATGAGGAGATAGTGTACGAAAAAGAAAAATTAGTAGTAAAAGTGAATAATGAACTTGGAGATAATGGACTGGAAATACTGGAAAACACACCAATGGTCAACCTGGATATTGACGGCAATGTGAATCTTCTTGGCAAGCAGTCTAC
>JBAYWA010000371.1:0-2773 GCA_041674325.1 Melioribacteraceae bacterium
CCGACATTGCCGTTATTAAATTTCAGGTTTTTAACAAGCCACTCAATAGTATCATATGTATCGGTGGTTTCATCAACATCCTTAATCTTTTTCTTATTCGGAATGTAGGCGCGCATATTATCGAATTGCCCCTCGCTAAGAAATTGTCCTCTCACATCCTGAAAAACGAAAATATACCCGTCACGGGCGAATGTATCGTTCGGTCCCAGGCTTTGAGGGTATTGATCCTCGCCGTACGGCGCAATTGTGTAGGGTGTTCTGACCATAAGTATCGGGTAAAGTTTTGTTGTATCCCTGGGCGTATAGACGGAGGTAAAAAGTGTTACACCGTCTCTCATCTGAATCCGGTGATCTTTTTTTGAATAATGCTCCTTAATCCAGTCCACACCCTGCGCTGCGGCAAAAGAATTTATAATCAGGAGGAGAATGAGGGCAATTAATGATTTCTTCATGATAAGCACCTGTTATTTTAAAATTTTATCGATGATTTTACCCGCCTCGATTAAATTTTCCTTTTTCCCGAGATCGATAAACAACGAATCACTATGATCAAAATAAGATATTCGGTTTTGAGATGCGATTGATAAATAGAGATCCACAATTGAGAAGATGTTTTCCTGAGGCATCAGTCCGAATAGGGATGGTCCTGAAATATGGATTCCGCTGAATGCAAGAGGAATTAAGCCGCCTGCCGGCTGTCTGGCCATCTTCAGCTCGTTAGTCTTTTCATTTTTCCATCCGCATAAATTTTTCTCTTCGTCGAATAAAAAATAACGAGAAGACTTTCTTCTCTGTACCGCCAGAGTCACAAGTGAATCGGCTTCATTATGGTATTTATACAATCCCTTCAGATCAATGTCCGAGAGTATATCTACATTATGTATAAGGAACGGTTTTCCGTCATCAAAGAATGGGGAAGCTTTTTTCAGACCGCCGCCTGTATCGAGAAGCAGATCCCTTTCATCCGAGATCTCAATATCTATCCCAAAATTGTTCTTCACTCTAAGGAAGTTGATTACCTGATCGGCAAAATGGTGAACGTTGACAATTATTTTTGTGAATCCGGATGCTTTAAGACGCTTAATCGTGAACTCAAGCGGAGTGATGCCGTTTATCTCAACGAGCGCTTTCGGAGTTATATTTGTCAGGGGTTGTAAACGCGTTCCCAGTCCGGCAGCTAAAATAATTGCCCGCATAATTCAGACTCTCGTATGATTGAGTGCGACGTTGATTTTATATTTGAGCCTGAGATGCTCTGCAAGTTTTTCGGCGCAATAAACTGAACGGTGCTGGCCTCCCGTACATCCGTAATTAATCATCAGGTCGGTCCATCCTCTATCCATGTAATTCTCAACCGTCTTATCCACCAGCTCAAAAGTTTCTTTTAAAAAGAGCCGGGCTTCTTCCTGTGCGTCCAGAAAATCATTGACCGGTTTGTCTCTGCCGTTTAATGGCATATATTTATCAATTCTTCCGGGATTGGGAATTGCCCTGCAGTCGAACACAAATCCGCCTCCGTTCCCTGAGAGATCCGCCGGAATTTTCTGTCTGTAGGAAAAACTGTTTACGCGTACGGTTAATCCGCCGGCAGGAGTTTCCTCATCGAATTTTTTAAATTCTCCGGAATCGATTATCTTTTTTAGAGAATCAAGGAGTTCGGGAGTTTTAATTCCGGGGCAGTGGTGTTTTAAAAGCCAATCGAGATTTTTAACGGCATAGGGGATGCTTCTCAGAAAATGCGCTTTCCCTTCATAATATCCCCGGTAACCGTACGCGCCCAGCATCTGAAGAAGACGGATTAAAAGATAACCGTAATAATATTTTAGAAAGAGCTGCTTGTTCAACGGCTTTATTTTTTTTGCGCATACTAAGTAATATTCAAGAAGCTGTTCGCGTGTTTTATGAGCAAGGTCGGCTTTTGAGCTGAACAGAAAAGAAGCAATATCATATTGAAGAGCGCCTTTCCGCCCGCCCTGATAATCGATAAAATACGGCTCGCCCTCTTTAATCATTATGTTCCGCGGATTAAAATCGCGGTACATGAAATAATTGCAATCCGCCTTCAAAAGAAAATTTGCAAGCGTATTAAAATCATCTTCAAGTTTCTGCTCGTCGAAAGAAACTCCCGCGAGTTTTAAAAAATAATACTTGAAATAATTAAGATCCCGCAGCATCGAACGCTTATCGAATTTTGACGACGGATAACAATTTGAATAATCAAGTTTTTTTGAAGCAATGACCTGAAAGCGGGGAAGCTGTTCAATCACTTTTTTGTAGATGAGCATCAGATCCTCATGCTTAAAATTCTTTTGGCGGGACTGTTCGATGATTGAAAATAAAGTCCGGTCGCCAAGATCCTCAAGCAGATAAATATTGTTCTTAAGATCTGTACCGTAAATTGACGGAATGTTCAGATTGTTTTTGCGGAAGTGCCTGGTAAGGTAGATGAAAGATCTGTTCTCGTTTTTGTCTGAATTGAAAACACCTATCGCGGTTTTATACGCACCCGCAATTCTGAAATATTTTCTCGGCGAGCCGGATTCCGGAAGGGGAGAGAAGGTTTGCATTTTCTCTCCCGACCAATTTTCGAAAAGTTCTGTCAGATTTTCTTTATAGCTCATCCGTTATTCAGCTCCGTTTTCTTAACAGATAGAAAAAATCTACCTGCTAAGATAACGAAGAAAAAGATAATTAAAACTGGGGTCTGCGCTGCGGAACCGCGTTCGGATCAAAATATTTTCTGGGCAGTTTTTCGTCGCGCATGGCAGCGTTA
>JBAYWA010000372.1:0-2761 GCA_041674325.1 Melioribacteraceae bacterium
CTTCCAGCCCATCGTTGCTCGTAACCACCTCAATATCGTATTCCAGGAGAAACTTCTTTAACGAGCTTCTGATGATATCCGAATCGTCAATTACCAGAATTTTTATTTTATCGTTGTCAAATTCCATTCTTCACTCAATCTTATGGATTTTGTATTTAAGCAGATCGTCGGCTTTCTGGGTACTCGCGCGCGAAGCTTCCAGAGTACTTTCTTTAACTTTTTCGAAGACCTCGCCCCTAAGGATTTGTACGCTCTGCGGAGCTTCGATTCCGATTTTAATCTGGTTCTCGGAGATTGACAAAATTTTAATCGAAATGTCCGGACCGATTTTAATTTCTTCGTTAATTTTTCGTGTTAGGACTAGCATACCCACCTTCACTCTGAAAAAAGTTTGTAATGAACCGGATATTTATCCGTATCAATTATTTTTTGATACCCTAATTTATCATTTTGATTGATATAAACAGGGGCTTTCAGATTTACGGTTATATTCAGAGGGTCGGAATTCAGAGTTGTAATTCCGAAGGCTTCATAATTTTCCACCTGCGGAAATTTATCATCAAGCATTCTTATGCTGAACAGCGGGAAACAGATGTCAGGGTCCTCAATTGAATTTAGCCAGAAGAAGTAGCTGTCATCCTGTTTAATAAAGAGGAATTTTTTAAGATTTTCAAATCCTAAAAGACCGCTATTAAAAATGATTATCTTGTCTTCGGTGAATTCTACCTCGCCGAAATGGTATGTGTTGATTTTCATTTGATTACTCACTTAAGAATTACTAAATCTACTCTTCTGTTTTTTGCCCTTGTTTGCGGTGTGCTGTTTGAAGCAATCGGTCTATATTCCGAATAGCCGACTATTGACACTTTATCCGGAGAGATTTTCTCCTCATTTATAAAATAGTATGCTGTACTTAATGCCCGGTCCACAGAGAGGTGCCAGTTTGACGGATATCGTTCCGTTGCGATAGGCACATTATCCGTATGTCCTTCAATTCTGATATCATTCGGAATAGTCTTAAGAACTTTAGCAAGGCGGTTTAACACCAGCCTGGATGATTCATTTATTTCGGCTCTTCCGGGAGGAAACAGTATATCGTCCAGAATGTGAAGTATAATTCCTCTTTCAGATTCTTCCATCTGAATCGAATTCGAATAATTATTTTCAACAATCAGTTTGCTGAGTTCTTCGCTTAATTTTTCTCTCGGTCTAGTTACAATTTTAGAATCAGGCATTCTTGGGACCACGGATTCTGCGCCGAAGTAACTGCCCATAGCTGCACGCACGTCTTTATACTTGCCGCTGTCAACATTAGATATTGCGTAAAGTATAATAAACAATCCTAGAAGCAGCGTTATTAGATCGGAATAAGTGATTAAATACCGGTCTTTGTCTCCGCCCTCTGAGTAAGGATTTTCTTCGGAATCTAAGAACTCATTTTGCTTAATTGTTCTTTTTGCGGGAGCATTCCGACCAGTCTTGCTTTCATGATCGAAGGAATTTCGCCGCTCTGGAGTGTTAGCACTCCCTCCAAAGAAATCTCCATCATATTTCTCTCCTCTGAATGACATCTTTTTAATCTATCTCCTACCGGAAGCCATAAAATATTCGCACTGAAAACCCCCCATAACGTCGCAATAAATGCCGTCGCTATATTTTTAATTAAAAGATTAGGATCTGTCCCCGCATTAGCCAGAGTCATTATCAGACCCATTACAGTACCTATAATTCCCATTGTGGGCGCATATCCGCCCATTTTAGTAAAGATAAAAATATTTGAATAGTGCCGCTCCTGCATGGCTCTGAGTTCGAGCTGAGCCAGACTTTGAAGAGATTCCGAATCGGTTCCGTCAAGAACAAATTTTGTCATTTTCTTGGGGAAGAGATAACCGAATTCATTCAGATCCTTCTCAATCGAAAGTAATCCTTCTTTTCTCGCTTTTATTGAGAGTTCAACAAACAGATCAATTACCCTATTTATATCGTAGCTCTTCGGAAAATACGCAAGGCGGATCAATGAAAGTATGGTCTTGAATTTATCAAGTCCGAATCCGATAATGATAGCTGAAAATGTTCCACCGAAAACAATTAATATCGAAGAAAAAAGAAATAATGCTCTAAACGAGCCGCCTTCCAGAAAGAACGCCCCGAAGATAGAGAGTAAGCCAAGAATAAGTCCTATAATTGTACCGAGTTTGTTCATTATAAATAATCAAAAAGTGATTTTGGATAATTATTTGCCAAAAGTTTATTGGTCATCTCAAGCAGATAATCTTTGTACTGCAGATCCATAGAGAGTGCCGCAGGATCAATTCCCTGTTTGTCAGCCAGCATCTGATTCAAATTTGCCTGATTATTTGTAAGCATCTCATTCAGGTCATCCATCCTGTTCATTGTCTGACCGCCAAGAGATTGCAGATCTAAAATTTGATTATAGGCATCTTCCAGATCGGCCTTCTGATCGATTGTCGGGATAATTCCGGCATTCAGCGAATCAATAATACTATTCACCGCTTGAAAAATGCCGGAGCCAAGTATTTTTGAACCCGGAATGTTCAATGTCTGCTTTACATCCTGAGAAACCTGCGCTTTTATCTCGCCCGAAAAATCGGCATTTGAAAGGACAGCTTTTCCGGCAGCGTCCAGAATTACGGGAACATCCTTAAAATTTGTTCCGTTGAATAATGGCACATCATTATGCTTAGCATTTAGATTTTGAACAATTGAGCTTAGTGAAGCTTTAACCGATTCCGCCATTATA
>JBAYWA010000373.1:0-2746 GCA_041674325.1 Melioribacteraceae bacterium
GTTTTATTTTAACAAAATATAGCTCGCCCTTTCCTTCGTAGAGAACGCCGAGATGCTTAGCATCTATCTTTGTTAATGAGGAATAGCCGAAACAGTCACGCTCATCATATAATAACTGATGGTTTTTGTCCCAGTTTATTCCCTCGTCGAGACTCAATTTAACAGTCATATTTTTCCTTCTCTTTGAATCGTCCGGATTTGAGAAAGCTAAAATATTTTTTTTGTCACCTGCTTTCTTCGACCCGGCCCGGATCAGGCCAGCCATGCAAATCGGTTCCCTAAGAGCATTGCGCGATGAAGTGTGTTCTATCCATGTTTTACCGAGGTCGGAAGTTATTGCCACCGAACGGAACTCTCCCCGGTTATCGCGCATATTAAGCATGACCTCTCCGCTCTCAAGTTCAACCGCCTGCGCTTCGGTTGTGTTCGACTTTGCTCCGGTTCCGCGATTCCAGTTTTTACCATGATCTTTGCTGTATATAATAGTAGAGTACGGGATGCCGGTTGAGTCTCTGAACTGTGCCGGAAAAATCAGCGCACCGTCTCTCAGGGAGATTCCGCTGCCCGGTCCCTGAAAAAATAATTTCCACGACGGATCTTTTAACCTCTCTGTAATATTTATCGGACTCGACCAGCTTATCCCGTCATCTTCGCTTTTAACCAGCACCAGCTGACCCGTTTCTTCCGGCGTTAATCCTCGTCCCGAACCGTTCCATCCGTTATTACCGTGACTCCATAATGCGGCAATCCAGACTGTGCCGGTCTGCTCATCTAATAATATAGAGGGATCGCCTATACCGTTCCCGCTCTGCGGCTCTCCCATATCCATAACTATCTGCATCGGAAGCCAGTTTTCTCCGCCGTCCGTGCTTCTGCTTACGCCTACATCAATATTCCCCGGAAGATCACCACAGGATTCGTATCTGATATCATAAGCGGCAATCAGAGTCCCTTTCCTGGTCGTGATTAGACCCGGAATCCGGTAGCACTTTGCGGCATCGTTGCCCGGCTTTCTTACGATTCGTCCAATCAGAAATTCATTGAATTTTTTATCAATCAGATGTTTCTTCTCCCCGATAGTCACACTTTTACATCGCAACAGTACCGGTTCATTTAATGAAGCATCTTCTTTAACAGTGCAGGAGAGGTAAAAAATATTCCCGCCTGCCTGCAGCTCTCTATTTAATCTAAACACGAATTTTCTGTTGCGGAATTCTCCCTTACGGGAAATCGTGTCCCTACTGCCTGAATTCAGAATTGAAATTGAACTGATGACCCTTTCCGAATGAGAATCTCCGGCTTCAATTATTATCTCCCGCAGATAAGTTTTGTCCGCTGAAGAATCTACGCGGATTGTGAGTTGGAGAAATACATTTTGGTCTTCACCGGGAAAGAAGGGACGTTGATTTTTTTTTGAACGTATATTTATCTCGGAGAACAGTTCCCCCGTGAAAAATAAAAATTGAAATGGAATAATCAAAAGCAAAAGATAGCGGATCATATTTTGTTGGCATCCGGTTTAAACTCCAATGACAATTTCAACAAAAAAATTGTGTTCTGCTAAAATATTTTTTTTCTTGAATTCCTATTAGGAATAGAAAATCAATTTTAATAACTTTTGTCCGCACTTAAGGTACTACTAAAAATTTTTTAGGATCAATGCTACCAATAACTCTTGAACCGAAACCACAGATTAATCTTTTCCCTCAGCATTTTAACAATGCATCCAGTTTCGAAATGGAAGTGGTTAACCGGGATCAATTTTCGGAAATCCATCTTTACTTCCTGACAGACAAAAAAGAAAAAGTTGTAAAGCCCCGCAGAAAAAAATCAGTCCCCAAATACGAAACAATATTTTTATTCTAGCCCACAGGAATCATTATGGAAGCAATCGGATTATCAATTGTAGATTGGATAATAATTCTAATTTACTTTGCGTTCGTTTTAGGCATCGGATGGTATCTTCGTAAATTCACAACAAGTCAGGAGGATTTCTTCCTCGCCGGAAGAAAAAATTCCGCATGGGTCGCCGGCTTGGCGTTCCTTTCTGCCAATCTCGGCGCTCTCGAACTTCTTGGAATGACCGGAAATACTTTTAAATACGGAATGTATGTAGCGCATTTTTACTGGATAGGCGCAATACCGGCAATGCTCTTTCTGGGTATCTATATGATGCCTTTCTATTACAGCAGCAAAATCAACTCCGTGCCCGGTTATCTGAAACTCCGCTTCGATGAAAAAACGCGGGTTCTCAATGGAATTGCTTTCGCGATAATGACTCTTCTTGTTTCCGGAATTAACCTTTACGCTATGGCTCTTGTTCTTCATACTTTTCTCGGATGGAACTGGGATGTAAGCATGTGGGTCTCCGCAATTACCGTTGCGGGTTATGTGGGCCTGAGCGGATTAATGTCTGCCATCTTCACCGAAATTATTCAGTTCTTTATGATCTGGTTCGGCCTCTTTTTGGTATCGGTTCTGGGAATTATAGAAATTGGAAGCATGAAAGAGATTTTTGCAAGAATTAATGAATATAGTTCTCAGGTTTCATTCACAACTCTCTGGTCAACAGCATCCGACCCGACTCAGAACGGTATGTTCATTCATTGGGGCGGAATTGTGCTGGGTCTTGGATTTGTGCTTTCCTTCGGATATTGGACTACAGATTTTCTGGTTGTTCAGAGGGCGTTCTCGGCGAAGGATCTGCGGTCGGCCCGTATGACTCCTATTCTGGCTTCATTTTTTA
>JBAYWA010000374.1:0-2743 GCA_041674325.1 Melioribacteraceae bacterium
AATAATTCTCTTTGGATGTAAAAGAATCAAATATTCGGGTTATGATATGAAAAAGTTATTATTATTTTCGTTTCTGCTTATAAGCTCCATTTCGATAGCGCAGTTTAAAGCAGAGTCCGACAATAAACCTGATATACGCGGCGGCATCGTAAAAAATAATTCGTTCGGCTCACTGCTTGGATTACTCAACTCCGACAATTTAAGCATGCGTCATTCCTTCGGACTTTCCTACACGGCTTTCGGGAATTATGGGGGAGTGGCAATGGGTGTATACACAAACAGCCTGTCATATAAATTCAGCGATCAGCTCAAGATTGAGACCGATATAAGCCTGGTGAATTCACCGTATAATTCATTCGGCAACGACTTCTCAAAACAGATAAACGGAATTTATCTTAATCGTGCTCAATTGACCTACAAACCGACCGATAATATGAATATCTTCATTCAGTACCGGAATATTCCGGCCGGCTATTCACCTTACGGCTTCGGCGGATACTCGCCTTTCTACAGGGACAGTTATTTAAACGACTGGGGCTTCTGAGAAAGAGATAGTTTTTTACTAAATTACGCTTGAAGTTTTTAACATTTGAGCGTGATTTTTAATTGAACAAGATAAACGATAGAAAAAAGAGTTCCGGCCGGAGCGGACTGAAATCCTCCACTTATAATCTGTCTCTTAACATCTCAATTTTTCTCCTCGCAGCTGTTATAATTTATATGGGTTATTCCATATATATCAAATTATCTTTTGCCGGCAACAGATCGGAGGAGTCTTCTCTTGAGCAGAATGCCTCTGATATAATTCAGGCGGAAGTGCTTAACGGTTGCGGAGTTGGAGGTGTAGCTGACAGATTTACAGATTTTCTTAGGATGAAAAATCTTGATGTCGTGAAATCTGGGAATTATATCTCCGACGATGTGGGTGTGAGTCTTGTAATTGACAGATCCGGGAATATGGCAAATGCTTTCAAGACGGCTAAGATACTTGGCATTAAGAGTGAAAATGTAATTCAGCAGTTAAATAAAGATTATTTCCTGGATGTGACGATTGTGATAGGAAAAGACTATTTCAATCTTGCTCCATTTAAATGAGATTTTAATTCCCTGTGATTGGAAAATAAACAGCATACGAAAAAGAGGTTAGATTGGATCCAATAAAATTTTCAAAAATGATTTCCGGAATTATCAAATCGAAGAAAGGCTTCGACATTAACATTCTCGATCTTCGAAAACTATCAGGCATTGCCGATTGTTTTGTAGTTTGTTCGGCGGATGCAGACAGGCAGGTTAAAGCGATTGCCGATGAGGTTGAAGACCAACTTGGTATAAAAGGGATCAGGTGTTTTCATAAAGAGGGATTTGAAACCCTGAACTGGGTAATTCTTGATTATTTTGATGTGATAGTACATGTATTTAAAGCCGATGCCAGAAGCTATTATAATATAGAGAAATTATGGGGCGACGCACCGGTTATTAAAATTAAAAATGAAGATTAATTTAAGCTGATGACGGAGTGATATTTGAAGAATTATTTAACAAAACTATTTAAGAATACCGAAACAAAGCTTGAATACTTAAAGGATCTAGAAATTATCTTCACGGTTCCTTCACAGAAAGGGCATGGAGATTACTCCACCAATACAGCTATGATACTGGCAAAAAAGATTAAACGGAAACCGCTCGATATTGCCAACGAAATTGTATCCAGTCTGGATTATGACGGTGGAATTATTGAAAAGATTGAGATAGCAGGACCCGGATTCATTAATTTTTATTTTACTGCGTCATTCAACTCACAGATTATAAATGAGGTTTTTCAGAAGAAGGAGGATTTCGGGAAATCTTCTAAATATGCGGGAAAGAGGGCAATGGTAGAATTTGTTTCCGCAAACCCTACCGGACCTCTTACAGTTGGACACGGTCGAAATGCGGTTGTCGGGGATACGATCGGAAATATGCTTGAATGGGTGGGATATACGGTTGACAGAGAATATTATTTCAATAATGCCGGAAGGCAGATGAGAGTTCTGGGGGATTCGGTCAGGCTCCGGTATCTTGATTTGATCGGTACTCAGATTGAATTTCCGGCTGATTACTATCAGGGTGAGTATATAAAGGAGATTGCCTCTAAACTAAGAGACGAATTTGGCGATGCGCTTTCAGCGGAGAATGCCGAGGGGAAATTTAAACAGGCAGCCGAAAAAGAGATCTTTGCGGATATAATTAAAACATTGGACCGGATCAGGATCCGGATGAAAAATTTTTATAATGAGCATGTTCTATATGAAGATGGGCGAATCGATAATCTATTAAAGGAATTTCAGAAGAGAAATTTATCTTACGAAAACGAAGGTGCCGTTTGGCTTAAATTATCGGAGCTGGGCAACCAGAGCGATAAGGTTATTGTCAAATCGACCGGAGAGCCGACATACAGATTACCCGATATTGCATACCATATTACAAAATTTGAACGCGGTTACGATTTGATGATTGATCTTTTTGGGTCAGATCATAACGCGACTTATCCCGATGTGCTTGCCGGTTTGCGCGCGCTGGGTTACGATTCCGGTAAAGTTCAGGTTCTGATTCATCAGTTTGTAACAATAATGGAGAAGGGGGAAGTAGTTAAAATGTCGACCCGTAAAGCCAATTATATTACTCTGGATGAACTTGTTGATGAAGTCGGGAGCGATGTAGTCCGCTATTTTTTCAATATGAGAAGCATTACCAGCCACCTTAA
>JBAYWA010000375.1:0-2741 GCA_041674325.1 Melioribacteraceae bacterium
AATTTTTCCTGCAGAATCTTAAAGGCTTTTATTGCCTCCTCCGATTTTCCCGATTTGAAAAGCGACTGTCCGTACTGATAATAAGCAAGATCGTTATCAAGCGTAAAATTCTCTTTAGAGAAGAGTTCGCTGTAGATTCCGCTTGCCTTCTCAAAATTCTTATTTCCGAAATAGCTTTCCGCCAGTCTTAATCTTATTTCGTTCGCGGAAGGATCGGTTTTGTACCTGGACAGATATTCGTTGAAATAATAGATCGCGTTCGGAAAATCTTTCAAATTAAAATAGCAGTACGCTTTTCCGAGAACGGTTTGCCTGATGATGCTTTCGGAGGACGATTTAATAGAATTGTAATTTTTGAGTGATGCTGAGTATTGTTCTTTTGAGAAATAGGCTTCCGCGAGATAGAAATTAGTCTTATCCACTTCGAAATTTTTTGAAGATTCTTTCAGTTCTTCAAGAAGGGAAATTGCTGAGGAGTAGTGATTCAGATAAAACTCAGAGACCGCGAATCCCAGAGACGCCCTGTTATTTAATTCAGAGGCTTTCGGCGTAAGTTTTAAGGCTTCCGAGAAATATTTTCCGGCATCATCAAAGAGTTTCTTATCAAGCCTCATTTCACCCAGTAGAGTATATGCGCGTCCGCGTGTCGAACGGTCATCTGAAATTGTAGCGTTAATCAGCGCCTTCTCGGCGTCAGCCGTGTTGCTCTGGTCAAAAAATACGGATCCGATACCGAGCTGGGCCTTGGCTGCAAGCGGATGTCCCGGATATTTTTCGATAAACTCTGTAAAAATTGCGCCTGCGCTTTTCACATCACCTGAATATCTCTTAGATTCTCCGCTCCAGAATAGAGATTCAATCTTCAGTGAATCGGCGGGAAGCGCCGAGAGCTCTTTAAATATTTTATAAGCGTCGTCGTAACCGCCCTGCTGAAAATAGATCCACGCGAGGCTGAACTTTATCCTGTTCGACATTGCAGGATCATGTTGTACTGCCAGAAGTTCGGAATATACACGCGCAGCATTTGTATATTCTTTTAATCTCACATATGAAGTCGCAAGGATCATTCTGGCATCGGTGAGATCTTTCTCATCAAGTTTTTGTAGAAGCGGATCGGAGAGTTCAAGGATTGCATTATCATAATCGTTTAGATTGAAGTAGCAAATCCCGATTCTCATCTGTGATTTTGGCGCCAGCGGATCATCTTTATAATATGCAAGAAGCTCATCATAATCCCTTACCGCGTTTTTGTAATCCTTGCCCGTCTCGTGTACAAGCCCCAGAAAATAGATGCTGTTTACCAGAAATTCGTTAGTCTGTTTCTTTTCAATGGAATTATTAAAACTCTCCCCGGCTTCGATAAACTTATTTTCCGCAAAATAGGAGCGGCCAAGCCAGTAATAAGCAGAACCAAGCATCTCACTTAAACTGTATCCCGAAATAAAAGAAGAAAGGCGTTCGCGTGATTTTCTATATTCCCCTTTATAAAAATAGATCATGCCGAGTTTATAGAGCGCCGGTTCCCTGAAATTGGAAAAATTATTGTGCTCAATAAGGTCCTCGAATTCGATTGCCGCTCCGTCCAGCTGATTCAGATTCAGAAGGCAATCGGCGGAATGGTATTTTGCTGAAACCAGATTCTTCTCTTCGAGAGTATTCTCGTGAATCAGTTCACCAAATAGTTTATGAGCGACACCATAATTGCGTTCATTATAAAAATTAACAGCCTCAGTCAGTTTTTGAACAGCATTCTGAGCCGAAGCCGAAGCCGCAAAAAGAGTCATCATTAGAAAAATTTTTTTCATTATTATTTAAATTTTAAAAATGCTGTTTAAAAATAGTATTAAAAGCACCCCCGCCAATCCAGATATTAAATTAACCGCATCGTTATTAATCCACTTTGAACCCTTAAAATGTACAGACTCAATTCCGCAATGGATCTTCCTCTCGGTAATTTTTCCGCAGGTCCCGCATCTGTTCTGACTCTGAATTGTGGCACCCAGTATACTGTCTATTACACTGCCTGCCATTCCCGCAGACAAAATAAGAATCATGAACTGAATATAAGGAATCTCACTCCATCCGATCCCGGAAATTGCAATTGTTATACTACCCAATAGGGCTCCGGAAGTTCCCGGTATAGAAATTCCTCCGGAAGTTCCCTGAGCCACAGGTTTACGATTAAGTATATTATACGTAGCTGTTTTTTTTCAGGTTCCAATTTCCGTGGCCCATGTATCAGCGCAAGCCGACGCGAGAGATGACAGATAAAGGAGATAATAAATTCTCTGCGGGTCTACGGAGTTGAGTATAACCAGCACTCCTCCTATTCCTCCGTTGGCGAGCACCTGAAACTGATCCCTTCTTCCGCTCTTCTCAAAATACAATTCAACATCTGAATTTTTCTTCTTTCTCATCTTCGATAATATACTCGAGAGGATGAAGAAAGTGAGGATGGGGAGAGCCCATTTAAATCCGCCCAATCCGAAAATTAATAAGGCAAGAATAAATGTGGCAACCGCGCCGCCGCCGGTCAGAAATTTAACTTTGTATGACAGATAAGCAATAATTGCCGCAATTAAGGTTGCCGTTGAACCATTTTGAATTAACCGATCGGACGGGAATACGGCGGAAAAGAAACTTGATAACAGAGTCAATATTTGATTTATATAAGGCAGAATAGATTGCAGTTAAGTTGGGAAATTTTCCGGACAATATATATAAATGAGATTTTAACTAAA
>JBAYWA010000376.1:0-2734 GCA_041674325.1 Melioribacteraceae bacterium
TCTATAATCTATTGTTTCGAGAAATTTTCCCGATAGAATTAAATTGCCCGGTTGCGCTTCATTAAGGGAGGGAAATTTAATCGGTCTGAGAATTTCTTTTTTTACTTTGGGAATAGTAGTGTCTCTTAAAACGGAATTTGCCTTTTTAAGCGAATCGGAAAAAGTTGCTGATGCCTGATCCGTATAGCTGAGATAATTCATTGCCGGAAGACCGGATGAGAGGAGTAGGGAAATCAGGAGAAAAGGAAGAAAATTTATTTTCATGCTAAGATCAAAAATTTGTTCATAAGATAATCCGAAATATATTCCCAACAAAAAATATTTGAGGGCAATTTGAACCGCAAATCTATTGCTTTAGAGCGCGGTCTCTTAATTAATCATAAGGTTGATAAATGACGAAAAATGTTTGTTTTCAATTAAAAAAATACTAAATTTCATACGAATTTCATTCACAAATTAAAAGAGGCAATAATATGTCTATGACAAAAAGCCAACTGTTGACTTATATGGCAAAAAAATCCGGTTTAAGCAAAAAAGCAACCGGAGAATTTATTCAGGAATTAGTAGTTCTTGCTTACAAAGAAGCTAAAAAAGCATTTGTTATTCCTGGCTTGGGAAAATTGGTTCTTGTTGACAGAAAAGCAAGATTAGGCAGAAATCCGAAAACCGGAGAAACAATTCAGATCCCGGCTAAAAAAGTTGTGAAGTTCAGAATTGCAAAACAAGCAAAAGATGCTATTCTTATCTATAAAAAGTAATTTGTGAAAATTGAGAGTCCCGATTTACCGGGACTCTCTTTTTATATCATCTCCCGGCATTAAATTTCTTCATTTTGTCAATCAGCTGCTGATAAAGGGGCTCCTCTATATTTTTTAATATACTAATAAGCAATTCATTGAATTTACCGGATCCCGAATAAAAACCGATTGTAATATTCTGCTTCCCGTCGTGAATATATGTCGGTCTTGAAGGGTAGCCGCCGAATACTCCTCCCGTTATAGAATCGATATCCGACAAACAAATCTCTACAACACGGTCCGAGAAAAAAAAGTCGCTGCATATTAATTTATCTTCGGCGAATCTTATGCTAAACGGAAAGTTCCTGTACATCTTTATAAAGTATTTATTGAGCCAGATGATGATTGCCAGATTAATGATTGCGAAAAAGATGAAGTACCAACGGGAAAATAATCCTATCACAGATGTCCCGAGGTAGATCATAAGCAGAAATGTAAGCGGAATGTTTCCGTAACGGAAAAATAATTTAGCGAAAATGGTGTATCTGTATTCTATCATTTACTGTTCACAATTACGAAAATGTAAAATAGATAAAATCTGTATAATGCGACCGGAAAGATTTGTCGCCGCATGTTTCCGATTATAAAGAGTATGATCCATGACTATCATCTCCGCCCACCGGTTGAAGCGGTGCCACGGAATTTATATATCCTTCCGTTATTGTAGTTGGCAAAATAAAGTTCACGGTTTTCATCCACACCGAAAGTGGAAACATTGTGTGCGCCCTTAAAAAGCAATCTGTTCTTTGCGATTCCGCCCGAATAATCAAGCGACCATATATTGCCGCTTACAAAATCGCCGTAAATATATTTCCCGGTAAGTTCGCCGGCATCTCTTCCGCGGTATACAAATCCGCCGGTTATTGAATAACCGCCATCGTTATCATGGGCGAATTCCCAGATGGGCTTTATAAAATTTTTCGATCCGCAATCCGATGTATTGTATGAGTGATTCCCTTCATAACAGCGCCAGCCGTAATTGCCTCCTTTTTCAATCAGATCGATTTCCTCCCAGCTGTTCTGCCCCACATCCGCGCCCCATAATATTTTTGTGACCGGATCGAAACTGAAGCGCCATACGTTCCGCAAACCATACGCGTATATTTCCCCCTTAAAATCCGGGCTATTGACTTTAAATGGATTATCGGCCGGTATGGAATAATTTAATCCCTCGCTAGTATGATCCACATCGATTCTCAGAATCTTTCCGAGGAACGAACTCAAATTCTGAGCATGATTTTGCGGATCTCCTCCCGAACCCCCGTCGCCGAGTGAAATGTAAAGAAAACCATCCGGACCAAAAGAAAGTTGTCCCCCATTATGATTCGAATACGGCTGATCAATCCGCATTAAAACAGTTTCACTTCCTTTGTCGGCTCTGTTGATGTCCGTAGAGGCTTTGAAGCGCGAGATGATAGTCTGACGCGGATTATTCACAGTATAGTCGAGATAAAAATATCCGTTCGATTTGTAATTGGGATGAAATGCTAATCCCAGCAGTCCCATCTCTCCGCCGCTGGAGACTTTATCAGTAAGATCGAGGAAAAGCTTTTTTTCAGAGGTCCCCGGCCCATTTTCGAAAACCCATATCTTTCCGGCCTGTTCAAGAATAAACAACCTGTTTGTACCGTCGCCTGAATTCTGAATATCGACCGGCTGTTGGAAAGTAAAATTCGGAAAGGCCTGTTCAATTTTTAATTGAGCGGTGTATTCCGCGCACCCAAACAGCAAAAATGAGGCGGATAATAAAGGGTAAAATATTTTCATCATTTATTCCTCTATTTCGGAAACGAAATTCTACAGATCTCTGTTCTTACTGTTATTCAACAACATGAAAGGGCAATAGGATGAAAAAAATATATTTAACAGCGGTTCTCTCCCTTCTGGTAATTATTTCCGGCTACTCACTTACGGCTAAAGATACAAAAAAAGCGGAA
>JBAYWA010000377.1:0-2734 GCA_041674325.1 Melioribacteraceae bacterium
TTACCATACACGTGCTCGATGCTTCAAAAAGCGTTGGAGTGGTCAGCAATCTTCTCAGCAAGGAATCAAAAGAAAATTTTACGGGCCGGATAAAAGAGGAATACAAAAAGATAAAACTGGATCATTCGAACAGAAGAAACGAAAAAGAATTTCTTTCGATAGAGCAGGCCAGATCGAATAAATTAAAAATTGATTTCGCCGGCTACTCTGTAAAAGCACCGGGGAATTCCGGAATCAGAGTGCTGTCGGATTATCCGCTGGAGGAGATCCGGAAATTTATCGACTGGACACCATTCTTTACGACCTGGGAACTGAAAGGACGCTATCCTGAAATTTTCGGGAATAAAGAATACGGCAGCGAAGCCAAAAAGATTTTTGATGATGCGAACAAATTGCTGGATAAGATAGCCGGAGAAAAACTTTTAACCGCCAGCGCCGTATTCCGGCTGCTGCCGGCAAATTCGGTTGACGATGATATCGAGATCTATTCCGATGATTCGCGCAAAGGAATTCTTGCAGTGCTTCATACAATCCGTCAGCAGACAATCAAATCAGCCGGAATACCCAATACTGCTCTGGCAGATTTTATAGCGCCTAAAGAGAGCGGCATCGGAGATTATATAGGGATGTTCGCCGTTACTGCGGGACTCGGGATCGAAAAAATCATCGCACAGTTCGAAAAAGAGCATGACGATTATAATTCTATTATGACTAAAGCCGTTGCCGACCGTCTCGCAGAAGCTTTTACAGAACTCCTTCATCAAAAAGTGAGAAGAGAATATTGGGGTTACGAGTCCGGTGAAAATTTATCGAATGAAGATCTCATTGCCGAAAAGTATAATGGAATAAGGCCGGCGCCCGGATATCCCGCTCAGCCGGATCATACAGAAAAACTGACAATCTGGAAATTGCTTGATACTGAGAAAAATGCATCAATCACCCTTACGGAAAGCCTGGCTATGTATCCGGCAGCATCGGTTTGCGGATTATATTTCGCCCATCCGGAATCGAAATATTTTACTGTGGGGAAAATAGGCAAGGATCAGGTTGATGATTACCGAAAACGAAAAGGGATCAGTCTGAAAGAAGCCGAGAGATGGCTTCGCCCGATTTTAAATTATGATGAAAGTGAATAATATGGGAACCCAATACAGACCCGGCGCAATAGGCGCGTTAATGGACGAATATGAAAGAGTCGCCCTTGAACTAAGAAATCTGCTGAGCACAATTAATCAGGAGGAGTTTACAAAAATCCGCGATCCTTTCACAAAAGATGAGGATTGCCGCTCTATTCAGTCTGTGATGAAACACGTTGTAAGCGCCGGATACAGATACGCGGATCAGGTATGTGTATTTCTTGAAAAACCGGTTGAGAACCATAATTATCACATCTACAATGTATCTCACGCAATAGAAGAATTTGAAAAAGTAATTCAGTTCACAGCGGAGAAAGTTTCCGTTAGGTTCCAGATGACGCGCGAAGAAATTAGTGCCACCCTCAGAGAAACAAGATGGGGATTATACGATATCGAGATGATGTTTGAGCATGCGATTGTTCACATACTGCGCCACCGGAGACAGATAGAAAAACTGCTCCTCTCAGACAGATAGCAGTCCGGAAAGAAAATATTCCCTTTTAACAATTTTTAACTTAGTATCATTCTCTTATTGCATAAATTGAAGTTAAAGAGATGCAGTCTGTTTCTTAGCCGAATAATATAACACTCAACACACGAGGAGTACAAGATGAATCGTAAGATATCAGCAATGTTTCTATTTTTTCTCTTACTCACACTTTCAATAACGGCACAGGAAAAGATCGATTACCAGATAATGCAGAGGATCCGTCAGGAAGGACTTCAGAATTCGAAGGTAATGGATTTAATGAGTTACCTCTGCGATGTATACGCGCCCCGACTTGCTGCGTCTCAGCAGTACCGTGACGCCGGTAAATGGGCTATAGATAAACTTACAGAATTCGGCCTGGAAAAAGCGGCGATGGAATCGTTTGGAACACTTGGCCGCGGCTGGGAATTGAAAAAGTTTTACGGCGCAATGACTTCTCCTCAATATATGCCCCTCATCGCTTATCCGAAAGCATGGACACCCGGATTGGATGGAGTTCTTAAAGGCAATGCAGTTTTATTGGAGATAAAAAGCGAAGCTGATTTCGCATCGTTCAAGGGTAAATTGAAAGGCGCGATCGTCCTGACAAAAGGAGAACAACCGGTAGCACTTGGAATGGAAGCTGACGGAAAACGGTATACGGATGAAGAATTGAAAAAGATGCAGATGGCCCAGGAAGGCGGCGGCCGGAATTTCGCGCCCGAACAGCTCGAGCTTATGCGCGCTCAGAGAGATCTTCAGCAGAAGATTGCAAAATTTTTGAAAGATGAAGGGGCTGCAGTGACTCTGGAACCTTCGCGCGGAATCGACGGAACAATATTCGTTCAGGGTGGCGGATCGTACAGAAAAGGTTCCGAACTGCCTATCCCCTCCGTAGTAGTTTCGGTCGAACAATATAATAGAATGGTCCGCATCGCAAAAAAGAATATACCGGTAGCTCTGGAATTTGAAATTCAGGCAAACTTTGTTGACACCGATTCACTGGGTTATAATATTATTGCCGAAATTCCAGGTACGGACAAAAAACTGAAAGACGAAGTTGTAATTCTTGGAGGTCATTTCGACACGTGGCACGCCGGCACGGGCGGAACCGATAACTCTGCCGGAA
>JBAYWA010000378.1:0-2733 GCA_041674325.1 Melioribacteraceae bacterium
AATCTGGGTTATAAACCGGCTGAATGATCTGAATGGGTATTTAATTTGCGCGGTGTTGAATGAAAATGTAATTAAAAATAGAATTGATAAATATTTCACTCTCATATTATTGTCCTGCCGCCGGCTTAGGATGAAGGCCGCGGAATTTTGTTTCTGGTTCGCGGGTAGTTTCATTTAGAATTCCGGATATTCAATCATCTCATTTATCTCGAAACAATCCGAGTTTTATAAGATTCTTCTTATCGTTAATAAATCAATAAATATCCGGCACAGAGTCACTTCTGTTCAGGCATTCCGAAAGCTGTCCACTCTTCTCTGGATGGACCATAAACGCCCGGGACTTTTAATCCCGCCTGACGCATCAGTACGGTCATCTGTCCGCGATGATGAGTCTGATGGACAATCAGACTGAAAAGCACATCTGCGCGCTTCCATACCTGTCCGTACATATTTAAATCATCTTTCAGCATCTCATCTTTCCATTCTTTGGAAATCAGCTCTGTTACAGTCCCGGATAACCTTTCATATTCGCTCAAAATGGTCTGAGCTGATGCGGGCGCGTCAGTATTTTCCTTAAACTGAAACGGAAGCCCGGTTTTTGACAGCATCTCGGGAATTGTCATTGTTATATGCCACGCTATAAATCCCAGCGAGCGGCCGTCTTCAGCAACTTTTTGATTAAGCGACGCATCGGTTAGGTTTTTGAAAACCTTAAGAGTCGCTTCACTTTCATATTTCCAGGTTGTTAAAAAATCATTGATCGACTTTACCATAATATCTCCTCTCATGTTTTCCCGGCGCAATTAAGATTGAACCCGGGCTGAAAAATTTATTTTAATTTTAATTCGTGTATTCCGCCCGCAAAATCCTTCTGCGACTTTATCTCTATTTTAATGGATGGTGTTTTTACAGTTTCAAATTCAACTCCATTATATTTATCTTTTTCTGTTCCGTAGGGATTAGAAATTGTGGGGTAGACTGCGCGCCATTCCGCGCCCTCCTTATAAAAAACTTTCCATGATTCCGGTGTCCGGCACTCTCCGACTCCCGTATCATCGAACCAGTAAATTGACACGCCGGAGACTTCCTCCGGTTTATCAAAATCGATCTGAACGAATTCTTTTTCACCTTTACTGGGCCACCAGTGAAAATATGGAAGTGACGCATCGGCAGAACCAGCCGGTTCCATCTGATCCTTAACTGCCATCGGATTTTTTCCGTGCGATACAGTAATCCCGGCTTTAGAAAGAAATGTCTCGCCGTATAACGGCCTAACAGCAGATTCATCCTTTGCGAGCCAGACGCTCATTTCCCCTTTGCCGCGATGGGCCCAGGCATAATAGGGTATAGCGGTAAATGATTGTTCGCTCTTTGAAAGATTTTTATCGGCACTTGCAGCATAGCCGTAGACTTTTCCTTTTATAATTTCAACTCCATTCAGCAGATCATTTCTGAATTCTGTCCGCAGTCCGGCTTCGTCACGCAATAAAATATTCCGCACAAATCCGTCTTTGTTATCTTTCCATTCTGCCGCATACACAAGGGGGCCCCGCTGCAATGCAACTCTTCCCCTATCCGCTTCCACTTTTTCGTTTGCCGCGATTCTCCTTACCTCCATAGGGAGATCGATCTCAACCACGTCCCCGCTTCTCCATTTTCTGTTGAGAGTAGCGAAGCCATTCTGAAGATTCAAATCTGTTTTTTCCCCGTTTACGGTAATAATTGTTTCGGGTCTCAGATTGTCCGAAAATCTGTAAAGATCTCCAGGCACGGCTTCATTCCTCGCCCAGCCCGGGATTCTTATCTTCAGCGAGAACTCCTGAGATTTATTCTGCGGCGATACAACAAATTTTAGATTGCCGCTCCACGGATAATTTGTTTCCTGTCTCAGGTTCACAGTACCATTTTTTAATTTTACATCCGTCAGATTGTTTGTAAATAAATTAACGTAAAGCTGATTATCTTTTACCGCATAAATATAATCGGCAACAGAGGCGATAAATCTTGTGACATTTGAAGGGCAGCATGCGCAATCGAACCACGCCGCGCGTTCGTGCGTTCCGAATGACTCAAGAACATTCGGATAGAAAAATTTATCTCCGCTCATAGAAATTCCAGACAGGAGAGCGTTGTATAAGGTTCTTTCGAGTATATCCAGATATTTTGAATCTCCTTTAAGCAGAAACATTCTGTGATTCCACAATACATTGGCGATTGACGCGCAAGTTTCGTTGTAAGCGCTTGCGTTGGGAAGTTCGTAATTTTTCCCGAATCCCTCCCATGAGCCGGACGCGCCAAGCCCCCCGGTGAGGTATAATTTTTTACCAACAACATTTTCCCATATTTTATCTAGAGCGCCGATGTATTTCCTGTCTCCGGTCAGAGCCGCCACATCGGCCATCCCTGAATACATGTAAGCCGCACGCACGGAATGCCCCACCGCTTCATCCTGCTCGATTACCGGTTTATGATCCTGGTTATATTCTCCCCAGGATTTTCTTCCGTTAGCATAGTTGCCGCGCATATCAAGAAAAAATTTCGCGAGATTAAGATATTTTTTTTCTCCGGTTATCCGGTACAGTTTTGCCAGTCCGATCTCCACTTCCTGATGCCCGCTCGGCAGCATCAATTTTCCGGGTCCAAAAATTTTAACTATCAGGTTTGCGCTTTTCAGCGCCACATCCAATAGTGATTTTTTGCCGGTTGCCATATAATGCGCTGCGGCGGCTTCAA
>JBAYWA010000379.1:0-2726 GCA_041674325.1 Melioribacteraceae bacterium
ACAAATGTAAGTCTGTCAAGCTTTATTGTACCGTTAATATTTGCTTCAACCTGAGACTGGCTTGCAATACGCGAGGAAGTACCACCCAAGTGGAAAGTTCTTAAAGTAAGCTGTGTACCAGGCTCGCCGATCGACTGAGCTGCAATAATTCCAACCGCCTCGCCGTTTTCAACTAGCTGGCCTGTGGTCAGGTTGCGACCGTAACATTTTGCGCATACGCCGCGTTTAGCCTCGCAAGTAAGTACTGTTCTTATATATACCTGATCAATATTAGCTTCATCAATTTTTTCAGCGATTTCTTCATTGATTACTTCGCCCGCTTCAATCAGAAGATCATCTGTGCGAGGATCATAAACATCTTCCTGAGCCACGCGTCCGGTGATTCTTTCCGCCAGCGGTTCTCTTTCAAGTTCAACGTCTTTCAATGCGGAAATGTAGACACCGCGTATTGTACCGCAATCGAGTTCGGTGATAATTACATCCTGAGCAACGTCGCAAAGACGGCGGGTAAGGTAACCTGCATCCGCTGTTTTCAAAGCGGTATCGGCAAGACCTTTACGGGCACCGTGCGTAGAGATGAAATACTCGAGTACGGATAATCCCTCTTTGAAGTTTGCCACAATCGGATTCTCGATAATTTCACCTGATTGGCCTGTCAGACTCTTCTGAGGTTTCATCATAAGACCTCTCATACCAGCTAACTGGCGGACCTGGTCCTGCGAGCCTCTTGCGCCGGAGTCAACCATCATATGCAGAGAGTTGAAGCCGCCCTGATCTGTCTTGATTCTATCCATCAGAGATTTAGCAACGTTGTTTGTTGTATGAGTCCAAACGTCAACTATTTTATTATAACGCTCAGCATCTGTAATAAGGCCCTGTTCGTGCTCATTTAAAATTCCGGAAACTTTTTTATTCGAATCATTTATCAGTTTAACTTTTTCATCCGGAACGATCATATCGCTGAAGCTAATCGAAATACCGGCAGCGGTAGCGTATCTGTAACCAAGCTCCTTCAGATCATCCAAGAATATAGCTGTTTTTTCGTTCCCGATCTTGATGAACATTTTGTAAATGAATCCCGAAAAGCTTTTCTTTACCAGTAGTTCATTTATGTAACCCATCTCTTTCGGAACGATCTGATTGAATATTACACGTCCAACCGTTGTCTCGATAATCTGTGCGTCAATTCTGACTTTTATTTTTGCATGAAGGTCGACTGCTTTGGAGTTGTATGCAATAAGAACTTCCTGAACATCACTGAAAATCTTTCCTTCTCCTTTTGCACCCGGTCTTAATTTTGTAAGGTAATAGAGACCAAGAACGATATCCTGTGAAGGAAGAACGATGGGCAGACCGTTCTGAGGAGAAAGAATATTGTGACTGCTCAACATCAAAACTGAAGCCTCAAGCTGAGCTTCGTAAGAAAGCGGGACGTGAACCGCCATCTGATCGCCGTCAAAATCCGCATTGAATGCGGTACATACTAACGGATGAAGCTGAATTGCTTTGCCGTCAATTAAGATCGGCTGAAATGCCTGAATACCGAGGCGGTGTAATGTAGGAGCGCGGTTTAACATTACCGGATGACCGTCGATCAGTTTTTCAAGTATATCCCAAATCATCGCGTCTTTTCTATCAACAGCTTTGCGTGCGCTCTTAACGGTTTTAAAATGTCCTCTTTCTATCAATTTACGTATGATGAACGGTTTAAATAATTCAACCGCCATATCTTTAGGCAGACCGCACTGATGCAATTTCAATTCCGGACCAACAACAATAACAGAACGGCCAGAATAGTCTACTCGTTTACCAAGTAGGTTCTGACGGAAGCGGCCCTGTTTGCCTTTCAGCATATCGCTCAGAGATTTCAATGGTCTGTTGCCGTCGCTTCTAACAGCGCTTGCGCGGCGTGAGTTGTCGAATAATGCGTCAACGGCTTCCTGAAGCATTCTCTTTTCGTTCCGGAGAATTACTTCCGGAGCTTTTATATCAATTAGTCTTTTTAAACGATTGTTGCGGATTATTACTCTTCTGTAAAGATCATTCAAATCCGAAGTAGCAAACCTTCCTCCCTCAAGAGGAACGAGAGGACGGAGTTCTGGCGGAATAACCGGCACGACATTAAGAACCATCCATTCCGGCTTATTAGGCACTTTCCCTTCATACTCGCGGAATGCTTCAAGGACTCTCAATCTCTTCAGGAGATCTGCGCGCTTCTGCTGGGAAATATCGGGACCGAGCTGCGATTTCAATTCAAGAAATGTCATTTCGACATCTATCTTTTTCAAAAGATCCTTTATAGCATCTCCTCCGATTCTTGCAACAAATTTCTTCGGATCAAGATCATCGAGCGTGTCGTTATCGTGCGGAAGCGAACTCATAATTTCGTAATACTGATCTTCGGAAATTAGATCTTTCTTATTCAATCCGGTCGGACCGGGATTAATAACAACATAAGATTCATAGTAGATTACTTTTTCGAGCTCTTTAGTTGTCATGCCAATGATATTGCCTATCTTTGACGGAAGAGCTTTGAAAAACCAGATATGAACCACCGGCACGGCAAGCTGAATGTGTCCCATTCTCTCGCGGCGCACGCTTTTCAGAGTAACTTCAACGCCGCATCTGTCGCACACAATTCCTTTATAACGTATACCTTTATATTTGCCGCATGCGCATTCCCAATCTTTAACGGGTCCGAAAATCTTCTCGCAGAACAATCCATC
>JBAYWA010000380.1:0-2725 GCA_041674325.1 Melioribacteraceae bacterium
GATAAGATATGTTATGCCCGTAACTAAAGTAAAAGCCGTAACAAAAAACATCGAGTAATAGATTAAATCTTTATTAAGCAGAATATCAAATAATTTCTGATAATCCGCATGCAAACTTTCGAATGTGTCCAGAGTAAAAATTGTAAGAAGATAGTAGAGAAAAAACATCTGTAAAAAAGTCTTTACCTGTGCTGTTCTGGTAGTTGAAAAAGAGACTTTTCTGTGATCGGCAAAAATGCGGAGCAGTGTAATGAGAATGTCTCTGATGATGATTATGAGCACCATCCACAATTGGAGAATCCCGATCATTACAAAAGCATAGAAAGCGGTCGAAGTAAGAATTTTATCTGCCAGCGGGTCCATGAATTTTCCCCACTCGGTAATATAATTAAATTTGCGAGCGAGCCATCCGTCGTACCAGTCGGTTATAGCCGCAATAATGAAAACCAGATAAGCAAGTTGTTTCATCAACGGTTCTTCCGACAGAAACAGTATCAGAAATACCGGAGTCAGAATTATTCTTAGAACTGTTAATTGATTTGGTAGAACCATTGTCTGATTTTCTAATCCAGTTTATAATTCGGAAATTCTTCTTAAGCAGCTGAAATCATAAATGCCGGTATTATGATTATCGCCCCATCTTACTGAGACAGCATAATTTCCGACTATCTGAAGATCCTGAATGCTCAATTGTTCATCTGTGAAAACTTTGATCGTATCGTGAGGGTGATCTTCTTCTAAAGAGGCGCAAATTGCGCATGGACAGAATCTTCTGAGATTAGAAAGACTTATTTCCGATTCAGAATGGTCATCCCATTTTACATATAGACTTTCGCTCTCCTTCAGTTTAATTTTTACCGGAATCATCCTATGAGATTTTCTCCGGTCAATTTGAAGAGCGCTTCCTTATACTTTCTGCTGGTGTTAAGTATCACGTCTTCGGGAAGCGCCGGCGCAGGGGGTTTCTTGTTAAAATTAACTGAGAGCAGATAATCCCTCACATATTGTTTATCAAAACTATTTTGAGTTTTACCTTTCCGGTATTCGTCCATCGGCCAGAAACGGGAAGAATCTGGAGTTAGAAGCTCATCTATGAGAATAATCTTACCATCATAATAGCCAAATTCCATCTTAGTATCAGCAATGATAATCCCTTTAGTCAGAGCGTACTCGGCCGCCTCGGAATAGATTTTTAGTGTGATATTCTTTATAAACTCAAACGCTTCCTGACCGATAATATTAATTGCCTCTTCTGCTGCTATATTCTCATCATGAAGCCCGATCTCCGCTTTTGTGGATGGTGTAAATATCGGTTCGGGAAGTTTTTCGGATTCCACCAATCCTTTCGGCAGGTCAATACCGCAAATTTTCCCTGTCTTCTGATAATCGATCAGTCCTGATCCGGTTATATATCCGCGTACAATGCATTCGATTGGAATTAATTCAGCCTTTTTTACGAGCATTGACCTCTCTCTAAGGGAATCCTTATACGGGTGAGCGACTTCCGGATATTCATCCACATTCATCGTCACCAGATGGTTCTGGATTATATCTTTTGTGTATTCGAACCAGAATTTGGAGATGCGGTTCAAAATCCTTCCCTTATCCGGGATACCCTCGTTCATTATCACATCGAACGCGGAGAGCCGGTCTGTAGAAACGATTAAATAATAGTCTCCTAAATCGTATACATCGCGGACTTTTCCCCTTTTAAACAATTTAAGAGTGGTAAAATCGGTTTGTGTTATTGGTTTCAAGGAGTCGTTTCCTTTCGTTTTTTGCGGTGGAAATATAATTAGAGGTTAGGCCGGATTCAACTAAATAGCGGGCAGTATTCAGTCAAAAATTTCCAATTATTCAGGGGATACGGAATTTTTTCAATTCTTTATCCAGCCCTTTCGCATTTCCGGTCAAAGTATCCAGAAAGTCCCAGAATTTCTTACTATGATTTCTCACTTTTGTATGGGCAAGTTCATGAAGAAGAACATAATCTATAAGGTGATCCGGCAATCTCATAAGATGTATACTTAGGTTTATATTATTTTTCCCGGAGCAGCTGCCCCATCTGCTTCTGATATTTTTTATATACAGCTCATTAAAAGGAAGATTCATTTTGTCCGAAATATCGTTCAGCCTTTTGGGAAGAAATTCAACCGCCTCCTCCCTGTATGCTTTTTCTATCCCTTTATTTACGGCTTTCTTAACGTCGGCAGAATCAAGCATCATGCCGCTGGGATACTTTATTGTTATAAGACCATTTTTTAATTTGATTCCCACTTTGTCTACGGCAGCTGGAATCAGTTTCAGACGGTGATTACGAGTCCGGAAACTATCAGGATCATTTAAAGGTGGATAGTTGTTCTCCAATTTTCTCATTCCGGATAGATGTTCTTCTATCCAGAGTATCTTTTCCAAAGCCAATTTTTCCCCATCCCTAAAAGAAGCCCAAACCGGAAGTGTGACCTGTACTCCTTTAAAAGGTTTTACGGAGATACTGATATGTTTGGCAAGTGAATTTTTACGAAGAAGAAGTTCAATATTTTTAATCCGGACAATTTTCGATCTCATTCAATACCGCTATACTCAAATTATCTTCGGCAGAACCGCCGGTACAATATTTTCTTTAAAACAAGAAAGGGATAAAAACTTATCCCTTTGTTGTGGGCAGAGACGGAATCGAACCGCCGACACAAGGATTTTCAGTCCTTTGCTCTACCGACTGAGC
>JBAYWA010000381.1:0-2723 GCA_041674325.1 Melioribacteraceae bacterium
ATCTGAATGACCGGACATTCAGCGATGTCAATTTATGGGAAGTCGGAGTAGGCTTTAATTTTTTATGCGGTTACGATTTCAGGAAGACCGGCCCGTCCGGATTTTCCATTGGTCTCGGTATCGATTACGGTGTAACGTTCACTCACACAACTGCGAGTTATTTTCTAATATACCTGCAAAGTCAGTATTATTTTTAACTGAACCGAATATCTACTTCATTTCCGGCCTCACAGCGGTCTTAAATTACATCTTATATAGATCTCTCATAAGCTCCTCGAACTGGCTGAAATAGAGCGCCTGTTCAGGATCGCTCAATGCATTTGCCGGATCCGGATGAAATTCTACCATTATTCCGTGCGCGCCAACAACCTTTGCGGCTTTGGCAAGCGGAATAACTTTATTACGTTCACCCACAGCGTGCGATGGATCAACAATAACGGGCAGATGGGTCAATTCCTTAAGAACCGGAATGGCGCTGAGGTCCAGTGTATTTCTTGTGGCTGTTTCAAAAGTTCTTATCCCCCTTTCACAAAGTATCACCTGTCTGTTCCCCTGAGAAAGAATATATTCAGCGGCGTTAAGCCATTCATCTATTGAGGCCATCATACCGCGTTTCAGCATTACAGGGCGATGAGACTTTCCAACCTCTTTAAGAAGGGCGAAGTTCTGCATATTTCTTGCGCCGACCTGCAGTATATCCGATGTTTTAGCCACATCCGCCACCTGATCTGTATCCATCACCTCTGTTATAACCGGCAGATCATAATATTTCCCCGCATCCACAAGTAATTTCAGGCCATCCAGACCAAGGCCTTGAAAACTGTAGGGGGAGGTTCGCGGCTTGAAACATCCGCCGCGGAGAATTTGGGCCCCGTTCTCTTTTGCTTCAAGAGCGCATTGCAATATCTGTTCCTGCGATTCAACCGAGCACGGACCAGCTATGACAACAAAATTATCTCCTCCAATAACAACATCTCTGACCTTTATTATAGTATCTTCGTTTTTATAATCCCTGCTGGCAAGCCGGTAGTTTTTGGATTTTGCTTTTTTCACGGCGGATTCAGACTGTTCGGAAATCTGAACCGGCTTGATTTCATCGGCTTCGGCTTCAAAAATTTTTGTGAATTCAAGTTTAGTTTTGTTCAATTCCTGAGAGGGGTAACTTCCCAGTATTTTCAGAAACCGGGTATGCTGGCCCAGTTCATCCATCACATTTTTAATTTTCTCATCGTTTATATTCCCTTCAAGGTCAAGATAAAACATCTCTTCCCATGGATTTCCGATTATCGGTCTCGATTCCAGCTTGGTAAGATTCACAACATATTTACGGAATACATTCAATGCCTCTACAAGAGAACCGGGGGTATGTGAGGTAGCCATTACTATCGAAGTTTTGCAGCGTATTCTTGGATCAACCTCCTCGGTCTTGCGGGAGGCAATCAAAAAGCGCGTGAAATTTTCCTGCTGATTGGCAATATCACTCTTCAGAATTTTCAGGCGGAAAAGTTTTGCCGCCTCCTCGCTTGCAATTGCGGCATAGGATGAATTTTCTTCATCTTTTATCTTCTGTACCGACATTGCTGTGTCGGCAAAATATTCCACCCCCACATTCGGCATCGATTCCAAAAATTTACTGCACTGAGATGCCGCCTGATGATGCGCATAAACTTTTTTAATTTTTGAAAGTGGAGTATCGTTTATTCCGACCAGACAATGCTTAACCTGAAACTTCTCTTCTCCGACAATTGAAAGAGTGGTATGTAGAAGAAGATCGTATACCTCGTTTATACCGCCCGAAGTAGTGTTTTCTATCGGAAGAAAAGCATAATCGGCCTCCCCTTTCTCAACCGAATCCACCACTTCACCAAACAATTTTTTAAAGACAAAATTTATATCATAATTGAAATGTGTAAAATATTTTTGCGCCGCAAGAAAACTATACGATCCTTCAATTCCCTGGATGGCTACTTTTACGGAGATCTTTTTAGCTCCTTTCTTATTCAGCTTCGACTGGACAAAATTCTGTTGAAGACGCACTGAATCCTCAATGATCTCATGGAATACTTTAGTAAGAAAATGTGAATCCAATCCTTCTTTCTTTCCTACTCTCACAAGCCGGTTCAGCAGGTCCGACTCCCGCCTCTGGTCGCGGATCGGTTTCTTATTTGCTTCTTTGGCAACTATCACATCTCTGCTCAATTTTCTCCTTTCGGAAAGGAGCTTTATCAGTCCTGCATCCAGCTTATTGATCATTTCTCGCAATTCTGAAATATCCTTGATCTTTTTTCCTGCCATCTTATCTCTTCAATTATCTGAAATTTCGGTTAAGAAAGTAATTATTTTAGACGGATAATGAAAGCCGCCGAAGTTTAATAAATTCATTTAATTGACTGGAAAACAAATTGTTGTTAAGTTTGAACCGGATATAAATCTCCATTATTCTATAATTAAGGAGATAATTTTTCAGGAGGTTAAAATGGCAAACCAATCCCGCCGAGATTTCTTAAAAACGGCAGCCCTAGTTGGAACAACAGTAGCAGGATTATCTTCAAAAACCAAAGCAGCTCCAAAGAATGTTTTATCAGAAGACAGGATGGGTGTACTAGTAGATACCACAGTCTGCATAGGATGCAGAAAATGTGAGTGGGCTTGCAAAACTGCTCACAATCTGGAGACAACACCCCTGGCAACATATGATGACAGATCAGTATTTGAGACAAGGC
>JBAYWA010000382.1:0-2720 GCA_041674325.1 Melioribacteraceae bacterium
ATCCGGTAAAAACAGATCAGAAGCAAGAGACAGATTACGGGAGAACAAATTGGGAAAGGATGATAGGGATACCGTTCTTCTGGACGGTATCTTTCCATCTGAGCGGAAGATTGTCGCGGCGAATAATATTGAGAAAGTTTCATTCGTTTACCGGAATCTATCCAGAAAATATTCGAAAACTGGATTAATTAGTGCAACTTATTATAATCTTGATCAAAAAGAGTTATCACTTAATTATTTCACTATAAACCAGCCGATAAAATCTCCACCGGTAGAATGTAGGGTGAATCTTTCTTTAATTTATCAACTTTATATATAATTCAGCAGGAACTGGTTTTCACCCTATTTAGCCGTATTTAGATTCAAAGAATCATTTTGAAATCGGGGAAAGTCCGAACCATTAAGGGGCAATATATCCGATTCAAAAATAATTGATAAATCACCGCATTTTTTTGTATATTTGCCGACCAAAAAATAAACCATTCTATGAAAATACTAAATCAGCTCAATGAAAAGCAGCGAGAAGCTGTAGAATTCAACTCCGGTCCACATATGATAGTGGCAGGCGCAGGATCGGGAAAAACACGCGTTTTAATGCATAAAATAGCGTATTTGATCGAGGAGAAGGGATACGATCCCGCGGAAATTCTCGCCCTCACTTTCACCAATAAAGCTGCTAAAGAGATGAAAGAGAGGATAAAAGGTCTGATTGGAAAAAAGGCAGAACATCTCTGGATGGGGACTTTTCATTCCATTTTTGCCAGAATTCTCCGGGTCGAATCGGATAAATTGCACTACAGGCCGAACTTTTCAATTTACGATAGGGAAGATTCGCAGTCGTTAGTAGGCAACATAATGTCTAATCTGAATATTAATTTGGAAAATCTGACACCTAATGGCATTCAGCATAAAATCAGTTTTATGAAAAACCAGATGATGTCTCCCGATGAGTATGTTAAAAATGTTGCGACCACTCCGTCAGATAAAAAAGTTGGTGAAATCTATATTGAATACAACAAACGCCTCTTTGAAAATAATGCAATGGATTTTGATGATTTATTATTGAAACCGATAGAACTCTTTAAAAATCACGATAAAATTCTTAACAAGTACAAAAAAATGTTCAAATATATCCTGGTCGACGAATATCAGGATACAAATAAAGCGCAATATGAACTGCTGAAACTTCTTAGCCCTCAGAAAGATAAAGTGTGTGTTGTAGGAGACGATGCTCAAAGTATATACAGCTGGCGCGGAGCTGAAATTAAAAACATGCTTAATTTCAAAAAAGATTTCAAGGGCTCTAAGATATTCCGCCTGGAACAGAATTACAGATCCACCAAAATGATTCTTGCCGCGGCTGATTCTGTAATAAAAAATAATACGGGACAAATACAGAAAACCCTTTGGACTCAAAATAACGACGGTGAAGAACTTACAGTTATGAGAGCTTCCGATGAAAAGGATGAGGCCTTTCAGATTGCGAAGAGGATTAAAAAAGAGATTATTACAAGAAAACTCTCGTTGAATGATATTGCGCTCTTTTACCGGATTAACTCTCAATCCCGTGCCTTGGAAGATGCTCTCAGAAGGGAAAAAATTCCATATAAGATTGTCGGAGGCGTTGAGTTTTACAGGCGGAAAGAGGTAAAAGATGTTCTGGCATATCTGAGAATGCTCTCAAATAAGAGTGATGAAGAAAGTCTGCTGAGAATCATGAATTTTCCTCAGCGTGGAATTGGCAATACATCAATATCCAAAATGATACTTTTTGCAAGGAAACTAAACATTACTCTCTTCACAACAATGTCTCGCGTTTTCGAAGTGATTGAGGTAAAAGAACGAATCCAGAAGAATGTAAAACAATTCAAACAACTGCTTGATAAATATGTAGATCTGAAGAGCAAACTATCTCTTGGTGAATTGACCGCTGCTCTGGTAGACGAATTAGGAATTCTGAAAATTTATAAAGAAGAAGGAACCCAGGAATCCCTGGCAAGATACGATAACATCCAGGAACTGGTTTCGGCTGTCCAGGATTTCAGCAAAACGAATCCTAACGCAACGCTTGATGATTTCCTATCTGAAGTCTCTTTGATTGCCGGTGTGGATCAGTATGATGAAAAAGTTAATTCGGTAACAATGATGACAATACACAGTGCTAAAGGATTGGAATTTCCGCTTGTATTCATAACCGGTTGCGAAGAGGATATTTTTCCTTTAAGTCAGAAATTTGACAACGAGTCGAAACTGGAGGAGGAAAGAAGATTATTCTATGTGGCTGTGACACGTGCGAAGGAGAAGGTATTTCTAAGTTATGCACGCTCCCGTTATAGATTCGGAGAAGTTGCTTATCAGAGCAAGTCAAGATTTCTGGATGAATTGGACGAGAGCACTTATGAAGAATTGAACGGTACTACCGGTAGAAAAGCCGGGCGGAAGAAAAAAACTTTTTATGATGAATATTATCAGGAAGGATACGATGAGTATGATCAGGAAAGACGCTCCCTCAGAGTGGGAAGCCGTGTTTCACACGCAGTGTTCGGAGTCGGTAAAATTTTACAGATTACCGGAGTAGGGGATATGCAGAGAATTGCAATTGCTTTTGAAAACCACGGGACAAAACAACTGCTTTCAAAATTTGCAAACCTGAAATTAATTTAAGATAGAGGAGTAATTCTTATGAAAGTCGGAGTACTTACCGGAGGCGGAGACGCACC
>JBAYWA010000383.1:0-2715 GCA_041674325.1 Melioribacteraceae bacterium
CCCGCAACGGCGGGTTCTCTAACATTCGTCATTTTTTTCCTCTACTACAGATGAATCTGAAAAGACCGATGCGGTGAATCCGCTTAGATTGATCTGTTTTGTTTTCCAGTATCCGGCTGGAAATCCGCTCTTGCGGCAGATTGCGTCAAGATATTGATCCCTGTTCATTTTATGCTCAATTGGAACCTGCGGAAGAAGAAGTCCGCGTCTTCCCTTCTCCTCCAGGATCAGTCCGTGCTTTCCCACTACAATTTCATTATAACTGTTGAGCGGGAACGGTTCCGAAAGAATTGAAATTTCAACCGATAATTTTTCAAGCTCAGACTCTTCGACCGGATGGAATCTCGGATCGAACCGCGCCGCCTGAACCGCTGCTTCGCGGACGGTTTCAAAGAGGGGCTGATCCGATATTATGTAGCCGATGCACCCCCGCAATGTGCTGTTTCCGGTAAGTGTTACAAACGCGCCTGCGTGCGATTTAAAGAGAGGGTGTTCTATATAATCGGGTTCGGAAATTTTTTCGCCGGTGAAGAGCGAGCGGATTGATGATCTTGCAATTTCGAGAAGGATTTTTTTTTCTTCTAATGTGGGTTCCATTACCTGTAGTCCTGCTCTTACTCTTAATGATATATCCTTTATGCTTCCATAGTATAGACAATCACTTCATTTTTTTCGCGTAGAAGGAAGAGATAATTTTTGTAAATAAAGAATGAATCGGCAAAAAGAGTTGGGGCATTCAAATTCAAGACTTCATCCAGCAATATCCCGCCTCCGTTCAGATTCACAGCCATAAATCTATTCAAATAACTCCCCTCGAAAATTTTTGAGTGAAAATTGAAGCAGAGGAGGTTTCCCGAACAATTATATTCCACATCTCCTTCAAGTAGGAGATTTTGAGTATTCGAGGCGATAACTTCGGCAATTCTCTCATTCTCTTCCTCTTTCGATAAGACTTTAGGATACCGATAATTATTCCAGTCTATCTCATCATCGGCTTTGCGGCGCATAATATTTATGGTCTTATAATCATTTCCGTATTCTTTTATCATCTCGCCGCTTAAATAATTGAGCGCGAAGAAGCAGCGGTCTTCGAATCCCTGCTGGAATCCATATATGAGATCCCCGAGCGCAAAAAGAAAAGAGAGGTCACGGTTTTCCCATAATACTTTCCGGCTATCAATATCGAATGCTATAATCTCCTTGTGGCCGGGCATATCCCGCTGGGGATATTTATGAAAGTAGATAATATTTTTGTGGATTGTCTCTATTCCAATGTAGTTTTTCTCGTCAAGCTGGAGATCCTCAAACATTACCTTACCCGAATCAAGTTCAAAGCAATGGAAAAAGACTTCCTTTGTTTTCAAATCTCTTGTTTCAACAACCAACCGGTCATTATCAGAGATTTGAATTCTCCAGATTTGTCCCGGCGATTTATACGAGAATAGTTTTTCTATCTTCATTTATCTTTCTGCGTCTCAGTGCCTCTGCAGTAAAAGTTTTTCCACCGAGGAGACACAGAGCCGCGGAGTATTAAATTGGTTTAAATTTTGCTGTAAAATGCCGGAG
Organism: Melioribacteraceae bacterium; assembly: GCA_041674325.1. Lineage (GTDB taxonomy): Bacteria > Bacteroidota > Ignavibacteria > Ignavibacteriales > Melioribacteraceae > Fen-1258. Next base: position 1,567 of record JBAYWA010000383.1, read on the forward strand.
CATCGGCGCTTCGTATGTGATCTTATATCCCTTCATCCTGTCCCTGTTTTTATAAGTCTCAATCACAACTTCGGCCACATAATCGATATGGCTCTGAGTATAAACTCTTCTCGGTATTGCGAGTCTAACCAGTTCCATCATCGCGGGGATGAATTTTCCCTCTTTATCTTGTTTGCCGAACATAACGCTTCCGATTTCCACCGCGCGGACTCCACCTTCAATATAGAGGTCGCATACTATCGATTGTCCCGGATACTGTTCCGCGGGTATTCCCGGTAAAAATCTTTTAGCGTCAAGATAAATTGCATGGCCCCCGGGCGGTTCAATTATCGGAACTCCCGCGGCCATTATTTTTTCACCCAGATATTCGGTGCTACGTATTCTATATTGGAGATAATGTTCATCGACAATCTCTTCCAGTCCCTGCGCAATTGCTTCAAGATCGCGTCCCGCCAGGCCTCCGTAAGTAGGGAATCCCTCCGTAACAATCAGAAGGTTGCGGCATTTCATTGCGAGTTCATCGTCGTTTAGCGAAAGCCAGCCGCCGATATTTACAAGCGCGTCTTTTTTTGCGCTCATTGTTGAACCGTCGGCATAGGAGAACATCTCCTGGCATATCTCCAATATCGATTTATTCTCATATCCTTTTTCACGGAGTTTTATGAAGTAGGCATTCTCCGCAAATCGGCAGGCATCAAGAAAAAGCGGTAGTCCATATTTTTTACACACTGCTTTTACTTCCCGGATATTTTGCATTGATACCGGCTGGCCGCCTCCCGAATTGTTGGTCACCGTGAGAACTACCAACGGAATATTTTCCTTTCCGGTTTTTTTGATGAAGGCTTCGAGCGCTTCAACATCCATATTGCCTTTGAATGGGGCTCTCTGCTCGGGATGTTTTCCAATCTCAACCAGAAGATCCACACCTTCGGCGCCCGTGAATTCGATATTAGCGCGTGTCGTATCAAAAAATGTATTGCTCGCAAAATATTTTCCCGGACCGCCTAAAATTGAAAATATTATCTTCTCGGCCGCGCGACCCTGATGAGTAGGGATAATAAATTTGTCGCCGGTTATTTTTTTAACCGCGGATTCAAATGCATAAAAACTTCTGGCGCCGGCATACGATTCATCGCCGCGCATTATGCC
>JBAYWA010000384.1:0-2696 GCA_041674325.1 Melioribacteraceae bacterium
CCGGGGGAAGAGCGGGAACCATCAATTATAAATTCAGCGGTATGACGCCGGGCGATTATAAAATACGGGTAAAAGCCTGGGATGTATTCAACAATCTTTCGGTACAGGAGGCTTCATTCACAGTCGTGGCCGCGGATAACGGGATTGTTCTCCGGGATGTAGTTAATTATCCTAATCCGTTCAGCTCAAGTACAACTTTCACATTCCAGCATAACATAAGCTCGTTAATAAGCGCTAAGGTGAAGATATATACGATTGCGGGAAGAATGATAAAGCAGATCGAGGAACCGGCAATCACCGGAAAATTTGTTAAAATTGACTGGGACGGACGGGACGAGGATGGAAATCAGATAGCGAACGGAACGTATCTCTACAAATTAACGGTTGAATCTGCCGATGGTCAGTTCAAAGATTATGTGCTTGGTAAATTAGCGGTAATAAAATAAAATTTAACTTATAGGATAATATCTTTTATGGAGGTAGTAAAAATGAAAAAAGTATCGATGCTTCTGATTGTGTTTGCATTGATTTTATCGTTCGGAAGCAGAGTGGAAGCGCAAGGTGAAGCCGCAGTTCCGTTTCTTCTTCTTGCCCCTGATTCGAGAGCCGGCGGTATAGGCGAATCGGGTTCGGGTCTTGCGGACAACTCAGCGGCGATTTTCTGGAATCCGGCGGGTATAGCATTTTTAACAGGATCGGAATTCAGTTTTACACACAGCAACTGGCTTCCTCAATTTAATCTTGATCTCTTTTATGATTATGCCACTTACCGTCAATATATAGATGATCTCAGCGGCAGCTTAACCGCAAGCATAACATATATGAACTTTGGTGAATTTGTGAGGACAAGCTCCAATTCGCCCGATCCGATCGGAACATTCCGTTCTTTTGACGCGGCGCTGACTTTAGGATATGCCACCAAACTCAGCAATAACTGGGGTATGGGTTTTAATTTCAGACTTATACACAGCCGTCTTGCGGATAAGCCTACGGAGGCAGAGCAGGGCAGCGGCGTGGCTACATCTATCAGCTTCGACGTTGCAGCAATGTACCGTCCGGAACATTTCGAAGTCCCTTTTCTCGGCGATCTTGGAAATTCATTCAGCCTAGGTTTTAACCTGAGCAATCTCGGTCCCAAGATCTACTATATTGATCAGGCCCAGTCGGATCCGATCCCAACCAGTCTCCGCTTCGGTTTGGCCGCAAGAATTTTTCAGGACGAATATAATTCACTCACCTATACATTGGACCTGAGCAAACTGTTGATCGGCGTTGCGGACAGTTCCGGAAGGCGTCCCGAGTTCTACGAAGCGCTGGTAACATCCTGGACAGACCGCCCGTTCAATGAGGTTCTAAAGACCGTCAATTCCGCAATGGGACTTGAATACTGGTACGGCGTGCCGAGCGATTTTATGTTCGCGCTCCGTTTAGGTTTCTTCTACGAGGATCCGAATCACGGCAATAGAAAATTTGTTACGCTTGGCGCCGGCATCCGTTATGAATCGTACGGATTCGATTTCAGCTACATCACAACTGATGTTTTCAAAGGGACCGAAAACCATCCGCTCTCTAATACTTTACGTTTTACTCTTCTCGTTGGATGGGGTTCAGAAACTCAGCCATCCCAGGGATTTCCGCGCGGAATATAAAGTAAATGAAAAAAATATTTTTTTTATCGATCATCGGAATGGGCAGTTTATCTGCCCAATCTTTTGCCGGAAAATTCTCTCGGCAAATTGTTGAGCCGCTCAAGTATTATTCATCATCCGATACACTGAAAATCCTGGCGGTGATGGCGGGTTTTCAGGAGGACCGATATGACGCTACTATTGGCACCGGTAAATTCGGATCTCACTACACGCAGGCTTACGGCGATACTATTCTGGATCCTCTGCCGCACAATGCCGGTTATTTTTCAGATCATCTTCTTTTTGCTAGGAATTATTTTAAAAAAGTTTCCCGCGGAAAATTCAACATCAGTTATAAAGTTCTCCCCGACATTATTACCGTTTCCCAGACCATGCGCGAATATTCACCCGGATATCAGTCGAAAGATCTGACTCCGCTCGGCAATTTCGCCAAAGAAGTGTGGAAACTGGCGGATGAAAAATATTCCAGTATAAAATTTTCGGATTATGATCTTTTTATAATATTTCACGCGGGTGTGAGCAGCGGACTTGATTTAGGGAATTTTTCTATAGACAGAAATATGCCGTCGCTCTATATGGGCGAGACTTCTTTGAAGAAAATATTCGGAGAACAGTTTACCGGATTTTCTACAAAGAGCGGAGCAATTACCAATTCGATAATACTGCCCGAGACGGAATCTCGCGAACTTACGGCAATCGATAACTCGATAATTCTTCTGGAACTTACAATAAACGGCGCGATTGTCGCTAATATTACGAGCCATCTGGGACTGCCCGATCTCTTCAATACTGAGACGGGAATAAGTTCGATAGGTCTCTTCGGATTGAGCGATGCGCAGGCCATCAATGCCAACAGCGGAATGTTTCCGCCGGAGCCGTCGCCGTGGGAGAAAATATTTCTCGGTTGGGAGACTCCGGTCACTCTGGCCGGCATCGCCGATAAAAAAATTAATATAGCAAACAGGTTAACAGCCTCTCCAAACGATACCACGCTGCTTAAGATCCCGCTAAATTCAAGCGAATACTATCTGATTGAGAACCGGTTGC
>JBAYWA010000385.1:0-2695 GCA_041674325.1 Melioribacteraceae bacterium
AAGTCTTCATTGTGAAGCGCTTGTATATAATCTAATGCTTTATACTCATAAGAGAGAGATGCAATAATCAGTCCGTCTACACCAAGATCTCTGAATCGTTTTATTTGATTTTCTTCTTTCTCAATATCACCCGAGGAACCTGCCAGCAATATACTAAAGCCCATTTCATATGCCTTCTCTTCAATACTGTGAACTATCATTGAAAAGTAAGGATGCTTTAGATCCCTAAGAACCAGACCAATCGTTTTATTATTCGATAAATCAAATTTCTTAACCGGTTTTTCAGCAACATAAGTGCCACGTCCAATTCTGGAGTACAAAATACCTTCAGTAATAAGAGTAGAAAGTGCTTTCTTAACGGTAATCAGGCTTACATTATATTTAGTACTGAGTTCAATTTGAGATCCAATCTGCTCTCCCGGCTTAAGTTCGCCTTTTTCAATCTTGGATTTTATGTCCAAAAGAATTTGTTCATAAAGAGGAGCCGGATTATTCAAATTGATCGCATTCTTATTCATTATCTTCGGGTTTGTTCTGTTTTTAGTGATCGTAAAACTTAAATTGTAAAATAATAGTATTCTACCACTTATAAAAATACTCTACAATTTAAAGCCGAGAGTGAGCAAAAGTATAGTAACCGGTTTTTCTTCGGCCTCAATTGTAAAATTCCGCAAAGGAATTTCAGTAAATAATTTTTCATTCAAATATCGCTGACCTTCATATCTGGGTCTTCCCAAATCTAAATACCTGACACTAATTACATAATGGTCGTTAAATTCAATTGAGAGTCCCGTTTCAAGTCCAAAATCGGTCATCGAATTATACTCAGTGTTTTCGACCACCGTACCAGTATAGACTGCTTTACGATATGCCTGTTTTGTAATATTGATGCCCGCCTGAATATGGCAGAATAAATTAAATTGATCTGAAAGTTTAATACCATAACTGAATCCGGTAAACAGAGGAATATTTATCCAGTTTCCAGTTTCAAACGTGAGCGTTCCATTCACTTTAGGATCTCTGCTGAATTCTTCTTCTATGGTATTTTTGTCCGTAGGACTTAAAATGAATTTTGCACTTGTTTGCCATCCCAACCCATCCGTAAGAACCGGAAGAGTCAATTCAATACCCGCTGCGTAACCCGTAGTCGCAAGCCCGGTACTTGAGCCGAAATCAAAACCAGATCGTCTGGTGATTTCTGTAGGATAACTGATTTTATTTCCAAAATCTCCTAAAGGGAACGCACTTCCGCCAAAAACCTGCAAACTAATTTCCTTGTTTTGTGCGAATTGAATCATGGGCAACAATAGAATAATTAAGACAAGTCTAATTTCTATATTTTTTGACATTTGTCTCTCCATTACCATACTTTCCATTAAGTTATTCAAGTGGCGGACTTAACAGCCGCCACTTGAAAATATTCTGTTACTTTATAAGAATCATTTTCTTAGAGATCAGCACATTATCTGACTGAAGCTGATATAGATACATTCCGCTTGAATACTTGCCTGCATCCCATTTAATTTTGTAGGAGCCTGCTTCCTGGAATTTATTATTTTCCAGAATTTCCATTTTTTGTCCTAGAAGATTATAAATGGTAACTGTCACTATGGAAGCTTTGGGCAGTGAGTATGAAATAGTCGTAACAGGATTAAACGGGTTGGGATAATTCTGTTCCAGCGAGTATTCAGTCGGTAAGATCCCGTCCTGGATTTCCACATCAACGGTACCACCTGACGCCCATAACGCTTTCAATGCAGGGAACCAGTTAAGATCCCCGGCCGGAAATCTTTTCTCTGCGGCATAATAAGCACTGAAAGTATTAGCATAACTGAAATCGTATTCCTTCTCAGCCGGGCCCCAATTCGAAGGATCCCCTCCGATTCCATTCCTGTCGGCCCAGAATTCAGGACAGCCTACTTCGGTAAAGCCATTAGTTCTTCTATAATTTGTATAAGAATATATAGCAACCTGATCCGGAGCATCCTTGAAGTTTACCGTCTCTGTAATATTATCTTTTTGGACCCAGGTATTTGGATATTTATTAAAGTATTTATTTATAGAATATTCATTCAATAATACCGCTGGTTTCAGAGTATCGTTTTGCGTGTGATAATAAGAGAGCATTGCGGCAGAATTGCCTATAACATTATTTTTGATTGTTATTTTTCTAGTATCATCCTGTTTATTAACCGGCACTAATGATTTAAATCCAAACAAAGGGTAATCCAGCGTATCGATTATACCTGTATATGAATTTATTTCATCCCCGGTGAAAGCCATGTCAATAAATAAATTATTCGTGACAGTTACATTCTGAGCCATTGTTACATCGAATATCGGGGTAGAAGTAGTATCAGTATAACCTCTCTGGCCCGAACCATTCGCCATCTGATAAAAAGTAGAATGATCTAAAATAAAATTTCTGAAGAATGCTCCGCCAGACCGGAATCCGCGGCCTGTTGAAACATACATGGTCGAATTCTGGATAAATATTGAATCCTGATCTAATCCGCGTGTATCGATCCACTGATTATCGCTTGCATCTGTTATGTCGCCTCCATTTCTGAGTATTGAATTCAGTATGAATACTTTTTGATCCTTTGCATTCATCCTCACAAAATCCTTCCATTCTTCTTCCAGAAAACACCCGTCAATGAGTAATTTGATGCCGGCTTGCGCCAGGCGGAACATA
>JBAYWA010000386.1:0-2695 GCA_041674325.1 Melioribacteraceae bacterium
CAGACGCTAGTCCTGTAAGAGTAATGGATAAAGTGCAGGAAGAAAAAATTGTAAAAAAAATTAAACTTGCTAAAAAAAAGGGGGATACACTAGGCGGAACTTTTTTTGTAGTGGCTACCGGTATTCCTGCGGGATTGGGCAGTTTTGCAGATATCGATTCACGACTTGACGCCGATTTATCAAAATCAGTGATGTCGATACAGGCGGTAAAAGGAGTAGAAATCGGAGCCGGATTCTCTTGCGCTGACCATTTCGGCTCTGAAGTGCATGATGAGATAATATTAAAGGGACCCAATTTTTCACGCAGAACAAATCATGCCGGCGGAATAGAGGGGAGCATCTCAACGGGGTTGCCCATTATTCTACGGGGCGCAATGAAGCCAATCTCCACTCTTATGACACCGCTCGATTCAATAGACCTCTCTACAATGAAAAAAATCAAATCGAGAAGGGAGAGAAGCGATTTTGTTGCCGTGCCTGCCTGCGCTGTTATTGCAGAATCTATGGTTGCCTGGACAATAGCTAAATATTTCCTTCAGAAATTCGGAGGAGATTCAATAGAAGAAACACGCGATAACTATAACAATTATGTTAAAAAACTAACCGCCAGAGTTATTGATAATTTCCGGGGACATTAATGCTGAAGATTCAAAAATTTGTATTCAGTCCTTTCTCCGAGAATACTTATATAATATGGGATGATATTAGTTTAGAAGGGGCGGTTCTTGATCCCGGCTGTTATGATTCTGATGAGAGGGGAACTTTCGATAATTTCATACTCCAGAACTCAATCAAACTAAATTATCTTATAAACACTCACTGCCATATCGACCATATCTTCGGCAATGCGTACATCAAATCGAAGTACAATCCGGTTTTTATCGCTCCGGAGAAAGATGTTTTCTTACTCGATCTTATGATCGAAACGGCAAAAAACTATAGAGTTAATCTGGAACCATCCCCGGCGCCTGACAGTTTTATTGATGAGAATAAACCTATAACTCTGGGAGAAATTAGCGGCTCTTTCATTTTCACCCCGGGACACACTCCTGGAGAATATTGCCTCTTTTTTGAATCGGAAAAGATCTGTTTTACCGGTGATGTGCTTTTTAAAGGCAGTATCGGAAGAACCGATTTGTGGGGAGGAGATCATAATATTCTTCTTGATTCTATACAAAACAAATTGTTGACACTTCCGGATGATGTAGTAATCTATCCCGGCCATGAATCGAGGAGTACAATAGGTGAGGAGAAAAGATATAACCCGTTTCTGAAATAATGATCTGTTGATTTAGCCGATTTCAATAGATATATTGATTTGCAAAATGAGAAATTAAAAACTGTTTTCAGCCATGACCAAAGAACAGACAGCAGTTAAAAATAAGTCAACCGTATTTTTGATGCTTGCCGGCATTTATGTCGTCTTATTTGAATTCATTCTGCCGATAAATAAGGTGCTTCCTAAACCATCAATATTTTTGGAATCCTTCATACATATCTGGTTTGATTACAACCTGCTCTCTGCATTTACAGTTACCGCCACGGTTGTATATATCTCAATGCTATTTGGATTTGTTCAGATATTTATAGGGATGTCGAATTATCTGAAAATATTCAGTTTAATGGAAGGATCGGTAATTTCGCTCCGTTTTTTTTCTTATCTGACACCATTCTTTTTTCTTATCATCTTTAATTTCTGGTTCCCGGATTATTTAGCGGGTGAATTTTTATTCGCGTTTCTTGTCGCATCTTTCTGGATACTAAGAACATTATTCGAGGAATCGAAAAAAGTGAAGGAAGAATACCTCCTAACGGCACGCAATCTTGAACTGAAGCAATCCGAAATCATCGAAAAAGTCTATTGGAAATCTGCCCTCCCCGGCATCTTCACCAACTTGCGGAGTGTGAATATTCAGTTGTGGCTCCTTATTCTTATGTATGAATTTATTGGAAATTATAATGGGGCAGGCTACATATACCGTCTGGCTTTTACATATAAAGATTTTACGGCTTTATTCACGCTTGCTCTGTTATGCGCCGTTTTAATATTTATCGGCGATTATTTAATAAAACAAATCCAAAACAAATTTGTTAATTGGACAGCCTGAAAATGATTGAGATTAAAAATCTTTCAAAAATATATTTATTGCCTCCAGGCTCAGATACTGTTATTCTGAAAAATATCTCGTTAAGATTACCGGAAGGGAAGATCACAGCGCTTTTTGCGCCTGGGCACTCCGGCAAGTCGCTACTCCTGAAAATTGTATCGGGACTGGAGAGTCCGGACTCCGGTGATATCATAAATAAAAATCGGGGAAAAATAATATTTCTTCCCTCTGCTCCATCTTCATTCCCATGGTTGAGTGTATCGGATAATATTAAATTGGGGCTAACCAACTCAAACGAAACTGACATTACAACGATTATTCACCTGGTCGGTCTTGAAGGTTACGAATCTTTTTACCCGGCCAATAAGAGTATCGGCTTCAGATTCAGAATCGCTCTTGCGCGCTCTCTGGCACATAATCCTTCCGTGATTCTAATTGATGAATCTTTCAGAATGATGGACGACCGGACCAGAATGGAGAGCTATAATCTCCTCCGTAGAATCAATTCAGAGAGGGGAACCACTTTTTTTATAGCTACCGCGAATTTGCCAGAAGCGATTTTCTTATCGGATAAAATATATCTTATG
>JBAYWA010000387.1:0-2692 GCA_041674325.1 Melioribacteraceae bacterium
CGGGCTCTATCCTTCTCCGCGATCATCTGAATTGCCGGAAAACCGTTTGAAAAATCGACCGGATCATATCCGAAACTTTTGACTGCGAGCTCATTTGCAAATGTTATTATGCCGTTCAGATCCATTTCGAAAACAATTTGGGGAAGCATATTTACAAGTTCTTTATATCGCTTTTCGCTCTCGTTTGCCCTGTCGGAACTCTTTTTTCTCTCAATCGCGTAACGGAAAGTTCTCGCCAGAATTTCCGGCTCAATTTTATTTTTAACCAGATACTCTTCGGCTCCGGCTCTAATCACCTGCAATCCCAGGTCGTCCGTTTCCGCTCCTATCAATGCAATTATAGGAAGCGAGGGGGCAATCTGACCTATCCTTACTATTTTTTCCAATTCATCGGAAGCCGAAGAATTTATTGAGATAAGGATCAGTGATGCGGAAGTGTGCAATAGTAATTCGCGGGCAGTTTCAATCTTATCGAACTGAGTTAATTGAACGGATATCTCCGGAATGTCCGACAGCTTTTCTCTAATGAGAGAGGCTTCTTTCGGATTCTCATCCAGTAATAAAATATTTATCTCTTTTGGCGTCATTCTCGTCATTGATTATTCAGATTTATAATTAACCGTCGGCCAGAAGCTTAATAGTTCCGACCATCTCTTCAAATTCGTGTGACTTATCGAAGAAATAGTCGGCGCCGGCATTCTGACAAATTTTTCTGTAATGGTCAAAGGGAAAGTTGGTAAGCATAAGTACTACTATTTGAGGGAAGCGCTTTTTTATCTCCATCAATGCAATTATTCCCCCTTCCCCGGGCATTTTAATATCAAGAGTCACAAAATCGGGATTGAGCTTTTCGACCAGGCCTAAAGCGCTGACTGCGTCTCCGGCTTCTCCTACTATGTCGATATTTTTAATTTCCGAAATAAATCTTTTAAGACCTTTGCGGATCTCTGCGGAATCATCAACTATTAATAATTTCTTCCGCGAATTATTTTTATTTTCACTGCTCATCAGTTGTTTCCCCGCAGCTTAGTTGGGAGTTCAAAAAATAGTTCTGTACAAACAACCTTAAAAATATAAAGCAAAACAGACAGGCTTCTCGTGAGCCGGAAAAATCCGGCCTTTCAAAAATGATCCTGTTTGAGCATTAAAAATAGATTGTTATACTATCTTTATTACTAGTATTACTTATGATAAAAATGTAGTAAAAACGCTACGCGCGGTTCTATCCTATAAGACCGTTCTGAAAAGCAAAACGGATCAATTCCGCATTTGATTTGAGATTCAGTTTTTTAAGAACTCTGCCCCTATATGTATTAACAGTACTTATGCTGATCGATAATTCACCGGCGATGTCCGTCTGAGATTTTCCCGAGGCTATCATCTTCATTATCTGGAACTCTCTGTCGGAAAGGAGTTCATGCGCCGGCTTTTCAGATCCATCGGCAAGTTCGCCGGCTAGTTTTTCGGCCAGAGAGTGGCTCACATATCTTCTGCCGGAGGCAATTCTGAGGATAGCTGTGATTAATTCATCGGGGGCGCTTTCTTTTGTAAGATATCCTGATGCGCCGGCTTTTAGTGTTCGTTTGGCGAATTGATCTTCCGGCATCATAGTCATAATTAGGATTTTTATCTCCGGCAGAATGATTTTTATCTCTTTGAGAAGATCAAGTCCGCTTTTGCCGGGCATAGAAAGATCCAGAATTAAAACGTCACATTTAACTTTGCCGAGCATGCCGATCAGATTATTCGGATCGGAAGTTTCGCCTACGACTCTAATATTTCCGGAAGTTTCGACCAGTTTTTTGATCCCCTCCCGAATCAACGCATGATCATCCGCGACAAATACATTTATCATAATATTGTTCAATCTTATTTATGATAGCGCTTATTAAAAAAGATCCGGCGGATACATTCCGTATAAAAAGATCATTCTAATCCCAGTTTATTATCGGAACATATCGTTGTCTGTTAATCCGGAAATACAATAAAACATCTACAATCCCACAATAAGTCTTACAAGTGTTCCCTTGCCGGGGGATCCTGATATCTCCAGGCTTCCTCCAATTAGCATTGCGCGTTCTCTCATTCCCATTAATCCGAAAGATTTTTCCCCTTTTATCTCTTCTTCGGATATTCCTTTCCCATCGTCCAGGATCTCAACTAGCAATTTATCCTTTTCTCCGCGGATAAATATCTTCACCGACTTTGCGCCCGCATATTTAACAATATTTGTCATGGCTTCCTGAACAATTCTGAAAACAGCAAGATCTTTGTCGGCGTTTAGGGCAAGACTTTTATCGCGGGCTTCAAGCGAACATTTTATCTTTGTTGATTTCTGGAACTCCTCGGTATACCATTCCAGCGCCGCAAGCAGGCCAAGCTTATCAAGAAGTTCCGGACGTAATTGTGTGATCAGTTTTCTCACTTCCTCCACGGCTGTATCTATTGTTGAGTTTATCGCGTGAAATTCGCGGAGCAGGGTTTCCCTTTTCATTTCGAGATTGCCGGCCTCAATCTCCTTCCGCGTAAACGCGATGCTCATCTTCAAAGATGTTAATATTTGACCGAGCTCATCGTGCATCTCTCTTGCAATTTGAGCCCGTTCATCTTCTCTTATTTTTTCGATATGGGATGTTAGCGAACGGAGCTGAGCGTGGGATTTTTTTAAATCTTCTTCTATTAATTTTCTGGC
>JBAYWA010000388.1:0-2685 GCA_041674325.1 Melioribacteraceae bacterium
GGAAAATTGTTGACTGCTTTTCGGTTAAGGAAGTTTATACCATCTCACAGCTGGAGAAGGAAGTCGGAAATAAAAACCTCTATTCGTCGCTCCGTTCATTCGAAAAGATCGGCGCAGTCACAATGCTCGATGAATTGTCCTCCGCAAAAGTGCGCGTGAAAAAGGTAAAGTATGTGGAACTGTTTAAATCAGCGGATGATATTTACGATCTTATGCCGGAGATGGAAAAAAAATCGCCGAAGCAGGTAATTCTTCTTCTTGATCTGTTATCGGGCAAGGGTCCAGTGGCGATGGGCGAACTGCTTGCAAGAACAAAAGCTCCGGCATCTGCTCTGGTATCTTTGGAGAAAAAGAAAATTGTGCGGATTTACGATCAGGAGGTAAACCGGAATTACTCGGAAACATATAACGAAGAGATAAAAGAATTTGAACTGACAAGGCCGCAGAAGGAAATTATTGAACGGATAAATGAATCGGCTTCCAAAAATGTCTTTGAAACATTTCTCCTTTATGGAGTTACCGGGAGCGGAAAGACGCAGGTCTATATAGAGATGGCTAAAGCGGTAATTGCCTCTGGAAAGAGCGTGATAATTCTTGTACCGGAAATATCGCTTACCCCTCAAATTTTATCACGGTTTTTGAATCATTTTGAAAATCTTACCGCGGTGCTTCACAGCCGAATGTCGCTTGGAGAAAGATACGATTCCTGGCGCGGTATTATTGCCGGAAAATCGAGAGTGGTTATTGGTCCCCGCTCTGCATTGTTTGCACCGCTGAAAAATATCGGACTTATTGTTGTGGATGAGGAGCATGACTCAAGTTATAAACAGCAGGAGACAGCTCCAAAATATCATGCCCGCGACGCCGCAATAATTCTGGCTAAATTGAATAACTGTCCCGTTGTGCTCGGTTCGGCTACTCCATCCGTGGAAAGCATGTATAATGCTCTCAGCGGTAAATATAATCTGCTCGAGTTAAATGAGCGTGTGGACAACGCAAAACTCCCGGCAATAAAGCTTGTTGATGTCACTATAGAGAAGAAGAAAAAAAATATGGAGAGTATCTTCTCGCGTGAACTTCTTGATGAGATCGGGAACCGTCTTAAGAAAAAGGAAAATGTAATAATACTCCAGAACCGGCGCGGATTTGCAACGCAGATATTCTGCAACGACTGCGGAGAAGTGGTTATGTGCCCCGATTGCTCGGTTTCGATGGTTCATCATCTCAATAAAAATATTGTGCAGTGCCATTATTGCGGAATTGTCAAACCGGTTCCTAAAGCCTGCCCGGTGTGCGGCTCTCTTGGATTGAAATTTTTCGGAACCGGAACGCAGCGCGTGGAGGACGAACTCGATTTCTATTTCCCCGATGCGAAGATTGAAAGAGTGGATTCGGATTCGATAAGCAAAAAAGGAAAACTGGGTGAAATTCTGAACTCGTTCAGAAAAGGGGAAATTGATATTCTGGTCGGCACTCAGATGGTTTCCAAGGGACTGGATTTTGGAAATGTTACGTTGGTCGGGGTGGTTGCCGCCGAGACATCTCTCTGGATACCGGATTTTCGCGCGGATGAGAGGACGTTTCAGCTTTTAACGCAGGTTGCCGGTCGTTCCGGCAGAAGCGAAAAGAAGGGTGAGGTTGTTATACAAACTCAGAATCAGAAGCATTTTGTTCTCCAGAAAGTATTGATGAACGATTATAAGGGCTTCTACGAAAAAGAGATCGGATTAAGAGAACAGTTTGAATATCCCCCGTTTATAAGAATCGCGCTGATTGAGATGAAGGATGAGAGTGAAGACCGGGTCAAGGCCGCATCAAGAGAATTTTTTGAATATTTGAATAAATATGCGAAAGGATTGAAAATCACTCCCCCGACTGAAGCGGTCATATATAAAATAAAAGGGAGCTACCGTTTTCAGATTCTAGTTAAAAGTCTGAAACAGTTTGATCCCTCCGGCAGATTATTGCGTAACGCAATATTGAACTCTCTGGTGGAGTTTAATCAGAAATCCCGCTACCGCGAAGTTAAATTAATATTAGATATCGATCCGCAATCCATTGTATGAGATCGCGGTCTCTCTTCGCGGCAGTGAATATTACATGCGGACCGTAAGGAAATTAAGTCGGGTAATGATTTAATTTGTGAATGAATAATCAAAAAATATATTATCTGATTAACAAACCGTACGGAATGCTGTCTCAGTTTTCCAGCCGCGACGAAAAGCCGGCACTCTCTTCACTCCAAAAATTTCCCAAAGATGTTTATCCTGTCGGGAGGCTTGATGCCGACAGCGAAGGGCTTCTCATTATTACAAACGACAAAGCATTAACAGATTACCTTCTCAATCCGAAAAACAGACACGAGCGTGAATATTTTGTTCAGGTAGAGGGGATTCCGGCGGACAATGATCTGCAGAAGCTGCGGGAAGGAATATTATTAAAAGATGGAAAGACTCTGCCGGCAAAAATAAAAATTATTGAGGATCCGGATTTTTCCCCCAGAGTTCCGCCTATAAGGGAACGGAAAAATATTCCAACCCGCTGGCTCTCAATTACATTGATCGAAGGTAAAAACCGCCAGGTAAGAAGAATGACGGCGGCTGTAGGACACCCGACGCTTCGCCTGGTGCGTGTCAGAATTAAAAAACTGGTTTTGAAAAATCTGAATGCCGGGGAAGTAAAAGA
>JBAYWA010000389.1:0-2680 GCA_041674325.1 Melioribacteraceae bacterium
ATAAAATTACGTATACAAATGAACAGGGGTGGTTCAGCATATCCGAACTTTCCGGCGGTACAAAACAATCCGTAGCGTTCGAAAAATCGGGTTATCTGAAAACTTATAAAGTTGTCGAAATAACGGTAGGGCAAAGTTCATTTATCGATGCCACTTTAAGCACGGCTCCGTCAGCGCAGTCGGTATCAACCTCAGCCGGAGGCACGCTTACGCTTAATAACGGCGCTACCGTAGTATTCCAGCAGAATGCATTTACAGATTTGAGCGGAAACGCTTTTAACGGAACCGCGATGGTTACCGCGAAATATTTTGATCCCACATCGCCGACATATAATCAGGTATTTCCGGGAAACTTCACCGGTCAGGCAACATCGGGCACACAGGGTCAGCTGCAGTCATTCGGTTTTATAGACGCGACGCTTAAAGCTTCGAGCGGCACCAGTCTAAAATTAGCAAACGGAAAGACATCAACACTTACAATTCCAATACCGGTTTCATTGCAGAGCCAGGCGCCGGCAACCATTCCGCTCTGGTATTATGATACAACCGCAGCCATCTGGAAGGAAGAAGGGATAGCGAATAAAGTAGGAAATACATACGTCGGAACCGTAACACATTTCACATCATGGAACTGGGACCGGTTTTATGATGTCGCCTACATAACAGGAAGAGTAATAGACGGAAGCGGGAACCCGATAGCCAACGCGTACGTAACCGCAGATGGCGTGGATTATACCGGGCAGTCGTATAAATATACAGACTCAAATGGAAGATTCAATATAGGTGTCAGGATGAATTCAACAGTAAAAGTGAAAGCATCCAAAGACGGAACAACCAGCACACCTTCAAATGTTTCGACACCTACGGCATCCGGCCAGACGAAAGATATAGGCGATATAATACTCTCTCCGCCTATCGCCACAATAACTTTAACGTGGGGCGTCAGTCCGAGGGATGTTGACAGTCATCTATATATACCGGTATCCGGAAGTGAGGGTCCGGGACACGTTTACTGGAGCGCAACAGGGTCGGCAAATTCTTATCCGTACGCTAATCTGGATACGGATGACAGGGATGGTTACGGACCTGAGGTTGTTACGATATTCAGAAAATTCACCGGAACATATAAATATATGGTTCACAATTATTCGGGTGAATCGTCATTTCCGTTAGCCAATTCCGGAGCGAGAGTTACTCTGGTAATAGGAGGGCAGTTGTATACTTTCACGGTGCCGGCAAGTAATACTAATTCTTATAATACCTGGAGAGTATTCGAATTAGTGATCTCGTCCAGCGGAGCTGTCCAGATAACAACCGTTAATGATTTCAAGCCGAGTTCGGAAGTTCTGCCCAAGCGCGCTTCCGGAAAAAAATAATTTGATGTAACAATGCGGCTAAAAAGAAAAAGTCCCGTTAAAGCGGGACTTTTTTTTATAAGTAATAATAGAAAAATCGGTAAATCAGGTTAGTGTATTAGTATAGTACTTAACTTTTTCGATGAACTCTTTGGAATCGATCGGTTTTGGGATATAATCGGTAGCTCCGGCTTCCAGACATTTCTCCCTGTCGCCTTTCATCGCGAATGCCGTAAGGGCAATTACGGGAGTGTTCTTATATTCCGGCATTTCACGTATCTTTTCTGTCGCTTCAAATCCGTTCATAATAGGCATCTGCATATCCATCAGTATAAGATCGAATTTCTCCTGCTGGGCCATTCTCACAGCATCTTCGCCGTTTTCCACTACAACTATATTTTCGAAATTATTCTTCTTGAGAAGACGCGTTACAATTATCTGAGAGTGTTTATAGTCTTCGGCCAGAAGTATCTTTAAAACATTATCTTTTGCTATAACATCTGCCTGTGGCGGGGGAGTCTCGTACCGGTTGATCATTGAATTAATAGTATCGGCCAGGTCCTCGATGTTTGTGGAGCGTTTATCCAGCAATTCTTCAAACATTCCCTCAATTTTGTAAAGGTCCTCTTTATAATTCTCTTTGCCGGTATAAATAATTATCGGGAGATTAGAAAATTTCTTTTCCGATTTTATCAGTTTAATCAATTCAAATCCGTTGGGGGCGGGCATATCAAGATCAACTATTGCAAGGTCAATCTCTTTGTCGGCAATAAGACTCATCACATTTGCGGAAACATTTTCGGCAACGGCTATAAAACCGGCGCTCTCAATAGCCTGCTTGACGAGATTCAGAGTCGGTATATCATCATCAACGCAAAGCACATTCGAATTTTTTCTCAGTTTATAATTTGTAAGAACTTCCACCAGGTAATTATAGTTGATCGGCTTTATAAAATATTCCACGGCGCCCATCATAAATGCTTTTTGCTGCTCCGGTTCAACGGAACATACGATGACCGGAGTATTTTTTATGTTCGGATGCTCGTGGATCTTCTTAAGTAATTCCAATCCGTTCAGATTAGGGAGTTCGATATCGAGGATAACGGCCAGAAGCTTCTCTTTATTTATTAATCCGAATGCCTGTTCCTCCGTGCTCACAATTATCGGATCGTATCCCCACTTTGTAAGATAATTGTTCAGCAGTTTGGATGTGGCGTAATCGTCTTCAATAACAAGAACCCGATTTTTCGTAGTCGGTTTCGGCAATTGCGAGATACTGTTTTCAAGATTAGACATCACTTCTCCCGTAATGGTGAATGTAAAAG
>JBAYWA010000390.1:0-2679 GCA_041674325.1 Melioribacteraceae bacterium
CTCTGATGGGTATAATGCCCGCCCATACCCCGGCTTCCCGCGAGCATTCCGGAAAATCCGCTCGTATTAGTCCCAACATAACTTCCTGTCCCTTCGGTTACGGCTTTTAAAGAGTTCGCGTCATCATTAACGAATTGCTGAAGAGTATTAAACTCGGCGGTAGTTGGAATGTGCCAGCCGGCCGGGCAGATACCGTGAACCTGATTTGAACTCAGATATTTCATCGCTTCGTTCCACGTATACAATCCGCCGTACTTATCGCAGTTTGCCGGATCATCGTTGTAGCAGTACTTCTCCAGAATGCCGTTATTCGACTGATCAATTGTTCCGGCAATCATTGTTCCGAGATCCAGATTTTCCCTGAGCCAGCATTGTGTTCCGATCTGTACCGTATTATAAATTTTACCCGCGTATGTTACAGTCGCAACATCGGGGCATGGATTCTGGGAATAGATTGCGGTTGTAAGAAGAATTAAAATTAAAAGTGTGAAGATAGATTTCATTCTATGCCTGTCAATATAATTTTATTGTTTTAATTGCAACGCAATTATAGGAATTTGGCGGCTCTCTTTCCAGACTAATTTGTATGATTTATTGCCGGATGGTTGTTTTTTCAGTTTAGCATTGAAAAGTTCTGATCAATAAAAACCGGCCGGAATTAACCGGCCGGTCTTTTGGTTGCCGTTACTTTATAGCCAGATCGGTTGAGGCCGCGGGATGTGTTTCCATATATTTTTCATAAAGGTAACCGTTATAGAATTTTTCGCAAATCTTGCGCGTCTTTTCGCATTCGCAGAATTTTGCGAGACGGCTTACCAGATAGACGCCCTGAGCGTTGCCGATTTTAACCAGCGACAGAGCCGCAATTACTCTCTCTTCGTAAGATTCACCTTCGCGGAGGAGTTTCATTAATGGTATTACGGCATTCTGCGATTTCATTTCACCCAGATTAAATGCGCAGCTGACTCTTAATCCCTGGTTGTCGGATGCCAGTCCGATCAGCCGGTTTGTTTCGATGGCTTCGTACGTGTTCGCCTTTGGAGTACTCTTATTCACTTCCGCATAAGTTAAACCTGTGAATAGCAATGTGGAGAGAATCATTACAAAGAATAATGCTCTTGTTTTCATTTCAACCTCTCTTGCTATTAATTAATTTTTGTTCGCGAATCCGTTCTGGTTTTTATTTTCGCTTTCATGGGTTAAGACGGAAAGGTTTTATAAAGGTTTCGCGGTTTTTTAAAAACGACATATCCATGCGGGTCGGATAGGGTGTAATTGGCGGTGTTGACTTAAAAATGATCCAAACAGGTCATAGTGAAAATGACGGAGGGAAATTCTTCTCCGGATGCGCCGATTAATCTTTATCGGAATTAAGATCCTTGAAAATCTCTATGACCCTGTGAAACGAGATGGCTATAAAGATAATTATGGCGCCTAGTATGATATAATATTTCATCCGGATTTCTTGATTGTACTTTCGAAATTTAGAACGTGGAAAATTGAAAATAAGTGCCCAAAAGCATCTCCTTTTTAAATTGTGACTGGCGGCATGGCGGGGTAGTGAATCAATAAAAATTAAATATTACTTCTTTCTTTCCTGGAACAGTTTTAGAAACTCGCTCTTTTCATTGCTGAGCTGACTGATCTTTGCTTCCTCATCATCTCTCTCCGACGAACTCTGTATGGTACGGTAAAAATCATCGGAAGAAATGACGGTACAGCCGCATACCTTTCCGAAGTTCATCAGACTGTGATCCGAGGTGATAAGAACAATAAGACGGGGACTGCCGGAGTTTTCTATCTCTCTTCTTATAAGGTTATCCGACTGATCATTTTTAGAGTATTCGATTTTTCCCTTTAAGACGGATAGGGGGAGATTCTGATGTCCGTCGAAGTGGAGCGTTTGTTTCAGCTCTTTTCCGGCAAAATGCCTGTTGGGCAGATTGACAAGTCCGGCGCGGCTCTCCTGCTTATCTTTCTTCTGAATCATCTGAAGGAATTTTATCCTGCCGATCAGATTATTCCCGTCAATTATGTAATGATTCAACTCTTCTCATATTTATTAGATAAATAAGTTAAAAAAGAATTCTTTAATACGAAAACAGTGAGCCCGGTTGGAATTAATATCCCGGAAAATAAAATCCCCGCCGGCAACTTCCCGCTCAATAGATCGTCTTAATAATTGTACTTTAAAGGAAGCGTTATGAAGAAAACACTATTTGCAGCCGCAATAATCTTTTCTGTGTATCTCGCGCCGGTTCAAGCTCAGACAAAAGAAGATTCACTCGCAATCAGAGCCGCCGCTGAAAATTATATCTTCGGATTTTATGAAGGGAATGCCGATTGAATGGAAAAGGCGCTGCATCCCGAACTCGCAAAAAGAAATATCAGAACGGATCCGCAGTCGGGAAGGCAGCGGTTTGACCAGATGAGCGCTCTTACACTAATCAATATTACAAAAGCCGGGGGCGGAAAATCGATACCGGCTGATAAGAGAATTTTTGAATTTAAAATCCTCGATATCACGGGCTCTCACGCAAGCGTTAAAACTACTGCGACGGGATTTTTCGATTACATACATCTCTCAAAATGGAACGGCGAATGGCGCATCGTGAATGTTCTCTGGGATTTTATCAAGAATTAGATTTGAGTAATTAGTCCTTTGCAACTTGGCATTGC
>JBAYWA010000391.1:0-2675 GCA_041674325.1 Melioribacteraceae bacterium
CTCGGTTTTTCTGGGAAGTATTTTCCTGGGGGAACAGAATTTGAAGCAGCGTCTTGTTGGCGCCGCGGTAATGTTCGCGGGTGTACTGCTAATTGTCTTTTCATAAAATCATTTCCGTATAAAAAATCTCCCGCAATATCAGCGGGAGATTTAGGCTGGAAATTATTTTTTTTTAATATCTACCTTTTGGGATAATCGGGCACAGGGGGAAAAATAAAAGGATTGGCCTTGATCTTTTCTTTAATGACTTCAATGGCTTTATCCAATTGGGCATCTTTCCCAGCCATCACGGATGCCGGATCATTATCGATCAATATGTCGGGATCCGATCCATGATTTTCGACCAGCCATCTGCCGTCCTTATTATAAAAAGCATTATTCGATTGATTAACGCTTCCGTTATCGATAGTCAGCTGGGCATTAATGATTCCGACCAAACCGCCCCAGGTTGGAACGCCAATTACAGTTCCTAATTTTCTCTCCTTAAAATGCTCGATGAAAGCCTCACCGTCGCTCCCCGTATTTTCATTTGCCAGCAGAACAAATTGTCCGGCGCTTATAGGACCGGGGTAGCGCATCGGTTCCATTCCTTTAAGGACATTATAGGCAACAACCTTTCTCTCAAGTTTGTCTATCATAAAATACTCTGTCCATCCGCCGCCGTTTCTCCTGTCATCGATTATAATACCGTCCTTAAATCTGAAAGCCCTGAAATATTTATCGAACTCGCCTATACCTCCGGACCCCATTGCGGTTATATGCATGTATCCGATCCTGCCGCCGGTCTCCTTCAATACTTTATTGATATTATCGGTTACCCATCTGAAATACCGGAGGCTGGAATTATTTCTGATCGGGACTATTGAGTAAGTCTTAGCTCCCTCCTTTGAAGGTTTGCTGTTAACTGTCACGGTTACTTTTTCATTCGGACTGACCTGAAGAAGTTCAAAATAATCATCTGGCACTTTCAAATCTTTTCCGTTAACAGCAAGAAGAAAATCCCCCTCTTTGAGATCTATATCCGGACGTGAGAGTGGCGCGCTCAAATTCAGGTTATGTTCTGTTGGACCGTAAATCTTCTCAAATTTATAGAATCCGGAATTTTTATCGGGTATGAGATCCGCACCAAGCCATCCGGTAAAAATGTTATTCTGAGGAGGTTGGGGTTCCGCGGTGAAATCTCCGCCGCCGACGTATGTGTGTGAAACACAGAGTGATCCGACCAGCTGCTGCAAAACCCAGTTGAGTTCTGAACGTGAGCTCAATTGCGGCAGATATGAACGGTATCTTTCTCCTAATCCTTTCCAATCTGTCCCGTGCATATTTTTATCATAGAAGAAATCCCTATACCATCTCCAGGTATCGCTGAAAATCTGATTCCACTCATCGAGAAGTTTAACATCGTAGGACATATTTGATAAGTTCAATTTTGAACCGAATTTTTTTGACTGGATGACTCCGGATAGACTGTTCGTGAAAAGGTCCTTTTCCTTTGCTGCAATTATCTGCTCGCCGTTCCCCGAAAGTTTGAAGCTACTGATTTTATCATCCAGAACGGTTTCCGATTTCTTCTCCATATCAAAAATATGAAGAGTCCATTTTGCTGCTCCGCTCGGTTTAAATATATTTTCGTAATCATCTTCCATGAATTTATCGACGGCGCACCAGGCGACTTTTCCTTTACCGGCTTTCAGATAAAAATAGTTGCCAGCCTCAACCGGCAATGGATAGGTTCTCTCCATTAATCCATCTATGTCAATTCTGAAACTTGGTTTCTCTTTTTTCTCCTGCAGCACTGCCTCGGCAAAAGGGGGAGTCTCACCATCGCGCAACTGGACAGCCATTATTTTATGCGGAGTTCTGACGACATGATTATCCTCATAAAAATCCATCTGAATATCAAAGTCTCTGCTGGAGATATAATAAAGATAATCTCCGTTGGCGTCGAAGGAAGGGTTCAGATTATCATAAAAGTCAGTTGTAACTTCAAATCTTTTTTTCTGTTCAAGACTGTAAAGAAAAATCTGGTTGTTCCTGTTCAATCTGGCGAAGCTGTAAGTTATCCACTTGCTGTCGGGCGACCAGTTGTAATCGCTCATCTCCCAATAGAATTCATCATTCTTCAGAAAATTTGATTCATCTACTTTATTCAGTTTTTTAGTCTTCACATCAACATAAAAAATTGAAAAGTCTTTATTCCCGAATAGTATTTTTTCGCCGTCGGGCGACCAGATTAAATGATAAATGAATTTGTCCAGTTTGTCTGTCAATTGAATCCACTCGCCGCCATCTGCTTTCTGCATATAAAGCTGGTATTCGCCGGATTTATCTGAAAAGAAAGCGATCCATCTTCCGTCCGGAGAGAGCTGCGGATACATTTCACGGGTGCCGCTGGTCCTCGATAGATTTACCGAACTTCCATCGCCGGTGGGGATAATGAAAGCGTCTCCGCGTGCTTCAAGTGCAACCGACTTGCCGTCATCAGAAATTGCGAAGTGATGTATGTAATCTTTAGGATTAATAGTCCTGTCTCTTAGTTTCCACCTGTCGCTGTTAATCTCAACATTTATTTTTCTGACAGTTCCAGACGAAGCTTCAAGAACATTAACATATCCATCCTGAATAAAGACGATCCGGGTTCCATCTGTCTCCGGCCACATCACATCAACATCGGA
>JBAYWA010000392.1:0-2674 GCA_041674325.1 Melioribacteraceae bacterium
ACATTAGGTTAATGAATTATCAAATTTCAATGTGAAGATGATAAAAGAAAATATTGTAATATTCTTATGGTTATCCCTCCTTTCTAATACTCTACCGGCCCAGGCAAACGGGAAAAAATTCGGCATCTCCCTGAATATTAATTATACAACTACATCAAGACTCTATCTGCAGCCGAATGCCGCCGACCCGTTTATCAGAAACACGCACGAAAATCTTGACGGAATCCGGAGCTATTCGCTTGAAGCACGTTATCAGTTAACCGAATCAATCATAATAGGTATAGGATCGGAAGTGATTGAAAAGACATTCGGCAATTCAATTAATCTTGGAGGAATCAGAGCCGAAATGAATGACGGATACAAAATGATTCCGGTTGAAATATCAGCATATTATCTGATCCCGTTTTCAAATGACAGATTTAGATTTTTTATGGGTGGCGGGGTCGGATTATACTTCGGCAGACATTTAAGAGAACTTGGCGATGTGACAATTAATAATGACTCCCCAAAGGCTGGTTACGGCATTCATGTTGCCGTCGGAATGGACTTTATCATTTATGATTTTATTTCCTTTAGGGGACAGATGCGTTTTCGCGACCCGGAATTTGAGATGACAAGCAGCTATTCGAGCGGAACAGTGAACTATAGAGGGGAAACCTACCCCCTAAAACCCCAATCGTTCAATTCTAAAGCCGATATTGACGGGCTGGTTTTCACAATTGGAGTCGCATTTAATTTTTAACCGCTTTTCCGAAGGCCGCCCGCTGTAAGTTTACTTGGATTAAGATCCAAATCATCATATCCGATCGGAGAACTCAGATGATTATTATCCTAAAATTTCCTTCCCGTTTAATTATATTGCATTCACAATCCAATTCATATGAAATTATAGATGGCGGAAAAGCGGATTTATCTAACGGGTTTTATGACAAGCGGCAAAAGCACGATTGGACCAATTTTAGCCAATGTACTCGGGATGGAGTTTTTTGATCTGGATAAGGTTATTGAAGAGAATGAGGGGAATTCGATTGTAGAGATATTTGAGAAAAAAGGGGAGGCTTATTTCAGGGAAATTGAGCTGGAAACCTTAAAGAGACTATCTGTACGGGAGAAGGTTGTTATTTCATTGGGCGGCGGCACGCTTACCGACAGATCGAATCTGGAACTTCTCAAATCAACGGGTAAAATTATTTATCTGAAAGTGTCGCCAAATAATTTGTATAAAAGATTAAAAAACAAGATTGACCGCCCCCTCTTCAGAGATCTGGTGCTGGGTGAAAAAAGCGAAGAGGATTTCCTGGAAAAAATAAAAGAACTTCTTGAAAAAAGACGCGTGTATTACGAAAAAGCGGATTTAATAATAGATACAGATCTTCAGCCGCTGGGTAAAACTGTTGATCAGATAGCAAAAAGGATTTTGGTGATGTTCAATGAAAAAAATTGATATAAATATTCCGGGAAGCGAATACCCGGTGTTCATAGGGCAGAATGCGTTCGATTCGCTCGATAAAATAATCCGCTCGCAGAAAATGTACCGGAACATATTTTTAATAATCGACAGCAATATATTAAATCTTCACAGGCAGGATATTACCCGGTTCACTTCTAACTTTTCCGGAAAAGTTGCATTGCACGAATTCAGGGCGAGCGAGCACGATAAAAATTTAGAGTCTCTTCAAAAAATATTTTACGACCTGATCAATAAGGAATTCGGAAGAGATACTATAATTATAGCCGTAGGGGGCGGAATAACCGGGGACATTGCAGGATTTTCGGCGGCCGCTTTTATGCGCGGCGTAGCATTTGTGCAGGTGGCAACCACTCTTCTTGCGGCGGTGGACAGCTCCGTAGGCGGTAAAACCGGCATAAATTTCAATGAGACAAAAAATATTATAGGCTCCATTCATCAGCCGTCATTCGTGTTAATCGATACCGAGTTTCTTAAAACTCTTCCTGAAGATGAAATCGTCTGCGGAATAGGAGAAATTCTTAAATATGCTTTTCTTATCGATCAGAAATTTTTCATAACGCTGAAGAATAATTTTGCCAAGCTCCGTAAACTCGACGCAACTTTTACTTCGAAGGTTATTGAAACCTGCATAAGTTTTAAAGGCGATGTGGTAGCAAACGATGAAAAAGAAAATGGACTCAGGAAAATTCTTAATCTGGGGCATACATTTGCTCATGCTATTGAGATAGAACAGAATCATACTATAAAACACGGGCAGGCGGTTGCGGTTGGGTTGGCCTGCGCGCTGGATCTGTCGAGAAGACTGGGTCTGATGGACGAGAAGCTTTTTAGCGAGTATCTGAAGCTTCCTTTGTTATTAAAAGATAAAATTTGCATCAGAAAATATGACGCGGAAAAGATTTATGATATTATGAGACGGGATAAAAAAAGCCGCGACAGTCATATTAAATTTGTGCTGCTTTCCGGCATCGGCGACCTCCTTGTTGATGTAGAAGCCGCAAAAGATGAAGTAATACAATCTATTCAGCAGGGATTGAACTGCTTCGTCTATTCTTAATGCCGGGAAAAATCAAATGAAGATAAGAGCATTTATAATTTTCATTTTTCTGATAATAACGATTTCAATTAATTATGCCCAGACCGAAAGAGAAACCCGCGCGGTTTGGGTGGCAACTAATTTCAGATTGGACTGGCCCCCCCAGA
>JBAYWA010000393.1:0-2674 GCA_041674325.1 Melioribacteraceae bacterium
ATAAAAGAAAGAATGAATATGCGCGATAATGAAAATATGCAGCCGCAGGATCTTGTAAATGCGCGCACAATCAGCAGTGTCATCAATGCGTTTTTCGGCACCAACCAGCTTTCGCAATTCATGGATCAGACCAATCCGCTTTCTGAACTGACTCACAAGAGAAGGATTTCAGCGCTTGGACCGGGCGGTCTTACACGTGAAAGAGCTGGATTCGAGGTTCGTGACGTGCACCATTCCCATTACGGAAGATTGTGTCCTATCGAAACTCCCGAAGGCCCGAATATCGGACTTATCTCCTCTCTCACAATTTATGCGCGTGTTAACAGCTATGGATTTCTTGAGACTCCTTACAGAAAAGTAAAAGATGGAAGGGTTACAAACAGCATCGACTTTTTAAGTGCCGATCAGGAAGATGAATTCATAATTGCCCAGGCAAACGCCCCAATAGACGAACAGGGCAGATTTCTGGGAGAAAGAGTAAAGAGCCGTGAACGCGGAGAATTTCCTGTTGTCACACCGTCATCAATTCATTACATGGACGTTGCGCCCGCGCAGATCGTATCTGCCGCAGCCGCGCTGATTCCATTCCTCGAACACGATGATGCAAACAGAGCGCTGATGGGTTCGAACATGCAGCGCCAGGCAGTACCGCTTCTGGTCCCTCAGAACCCTATTGTTGGAACAGGAATGGAAGCCAAGATCGCAAGAGATTCCCGTTCTGTAATTATTGCGGAAGATAACGGAGTGGTTGATTATTCGGATTCGAAAAAGATAATTGTTAAATATGATGTCGATGAGAGTTCTCCCGAAACGCTGGTAAGCTTCGATGATGAAAGAAGAGTTGAACACGTTCTTACAAAATTTGCAGGCACAAACCAGGAAACCTGTTTTAACCAGAAACCGGTTGTAGTAACCGGCCAGAAAGTTAAAAAAGGGGATGTGCTTGCGGACGGACCGGGAATTGAAAAAGGAGAGCTTGCTCTAGGACGAAATGTATCCGTAGCGTTCATGCCGTGGCGCGGTTACAATTTCGAGGATGCTATAGTTCTCAGCGAACGTCTCGTTGCCGATGATGTGTTTACATCAATACATATCGAGGAGTTTGAACTTCAGGTTCGTGAGACAAAACGCGGCGAAGAAGAACTTACACGCGACATTCCTAACGTAAGCGAAGAAGCTACTAAAGATCTTGATGAGTATGGAATTATACGCGAGGGCGCCGAAGTTAAAGAAGGCGATATCCTTATAGGTAAGATCACCCCTAAAGGCGAAACAGATCCCACACCGGAAGAGAAACTGCTTAAAGCTATCTTTGGAGATAAGGCGGGAGATGTAAAGGATGCATCTCTGAAAGCGCCTCCGGGATTGAAAGGCATCGTTATAAAGACGCGTTTATTCAGCCGTAAAAAGAAAGATACAGAATCTAAAAAGGTTGAGAAGAAATTACTCGATAACCTTGAGACTCAGTATAAAAAAACGAAAGAAGCTCATTACAATAAATTAGTTACAAAACTTACAAGAATTACGGAAGGGAAAACTACCTCCGGAATTCGCGATCTCGACGGAAGTGTAGTTTTAAGAAGCGGCACTTCAATAAAAGAAGATACATTCGCTAATCTGGAAGATGTTACAAAACTGGATTATACGAAAGAATGGTTTGAACGCAAAGCGCCTAATGAATTGATTCATAAGCTTTATTCAAATTATTTTACTCTTCTCGCAGAGATTGAAGAAGATTACAAACGGGATAAGTTAAAGATACAAAGCGGCGACGAACTGCCTCCGGGAATAACACAGCTGGCAAAAGTTTACGTTGCCAAAAAACGTAAAGTTTCGGTCGGCGATAAAATGGCCGGACGTCACGGAAACAAAGGTGTAGTCGCAAAAGTTGTTCCAGTTGAAGATATGCCGCATCACGAAGACGGTACCCCGGTTGATATAGTACTCAATCCGTTAGGTGTGCCGTCACGTATGAATCTGGGACAGCTTTACGAAACTGCGCTCGGCTGGGTTGGTAAAACACTCGGAGTCAAATTTGAAACACCGATTTTCGACAGCGCGCAGGTATCTGAAGTGGAAGGCTGGCTGAAAGAAGCCGGACTTGATGAAGGAAGCAAAACTTGGCTCTACGATGGAAGAAGCGGTGAAAGATTCCATCAGAAAGTAACATGTGGTTACATTTATATGATGAAATTAGGCCACATGGTTGATGATAAGATTCATGCCCGTTCAATTGGACCATACTCGCTGATTACTCAGCAGCCTCTCGGCGGTAAAGCTCAATTTGGCGGACAGAGATTCGGAGAAATGGAGGTTTGGGCACTGGAAGGTTACGGAGCTGCACATGTTCTTCAGGAAGTATTGACAGTGAAGAGCGATGACGTGACCGGAAGAGCTAAAACATACGAGGCAATCGTTAAAGGCGAGAATATACCTACACCAAATATTCCGGAAGCATTTAATGTTATGATTAAAGAGCTTCAAGGTCTCGGTCTCGATATAAAAATTAAATAATCAACCAAGAGTTTGGCTAAAGGAGTATAAAAATGCGATTTAAACCGCAAGAAAATAAAATCAAACAAATTGAAAGTCTTACAATTGGTTTGGCCAGTCCTGATGATATTCTTTCCCGTTCACACGGGGAAGTTACCAAACCTGAAACTATCAACTACCG
>JBAYWA010000394.1:0-2658 GCA_041674325.1 Melioribacteraceae bacterium
GAAGACATAGCAAAAAAAATCAAAGCCGGTGTAATAACTATTAACGATCATCTGATGAGCCATGGTCTGTCAGAAACTCCCTGGGGAGGGGTGAAGCAATCAGGTCTCAGGAGAACTCATGGTGAACTCGGCTTCCTCGAAATGGTGCAGCCGATGACGATCGTTGAGGATATACTGCCATTTGTGAAGAAGAATCTATGGTGGCATCCGTTCAGCAAAGAACTTTATGACGGATTAAAAGGAGCCATGAATATGCTCTACGGAAAAAAAATAGGCTTCAGAGTCAGAGGAGCTGTGGCACTTCTAAAAGTCCTCCCGAGGATTTTCAGGAAAGAATAGCTTCACATTCATTTTTAGAAAGATCATTCAGATAGGTAACAAAAAGAGCCGGCAGCCGCCGGCTCTCATATTAATCAGAATTTAGGAGTGATACCCATATTAAAAAACATGAATGAATAGAGGTCTGTTACAAGTTCAATCGATTTTGAAGTGCTTGTTCCTGCACCATGCCCGACTTTCGTTTCTATCCGAATAAGTGTCGGATTTTTCCCGTCATTCATCTCCTGAAGTGTGGCTATATATTTGAAAGAGTGCGCGGGAAAAACACGATCGTCGTGATCTGCCGTGGTAACAAGTGTTGCGGGATAAGTCACTTCTTTTCTTATATTATGAAGTGGCGAGTATTTGATGAGGTATTTAAACTGATCCGGATTGTCGCTTGATCCGTATTCCGATACCCATGCCCAACCTATGGTGAATTTATGAAACCTCAGCATATCCATAACGCCGACCTGCGGAAATGCCACCTTGAAAAGATCCGGACGCTGATTAATTACCGCGCCCACTAATAGACCTCCGTTGGATCCACCCTGCACAGCAAGCTTTTTCGGATTGGTATAATTCATTTTGATCAGATATTCTGCGGCAGATATGAAGTCGTCGAACACATTCTGTTTCTTTTCGAACATCCCTCCCTTATGCCACTCCTCGCCGTATTCGCTGCCGCCGCGAAGGCAGGCTGAGGCATAAACAACTCCGTTATCGAGCAGTGGAATCCTGGCAACGCTGAAAGAGGGGAGAGTGGCGCTGTTGAATCCTCCATAAGCGTAAAGCAGAGTTGGATTATTCCCATCAAGCTTTAATCCTTTCTTGTGTACCAGGAACATCGGCACTTTTGTACCGTCTTTGCTCTTATAAAAAACCTGTTTTGTTTCGTATCTGCTCGGATCGAATTTTACATCCGATTTACGGAATAATTCGGATTTGTTCTTCTGAACATCGTATTTGAAGATGGTAGGGGGATAGGCGAATGATGTGAAAGTATAAAATGTTTCGGTATCGTCTTTTTTCCCGCCGAATCCGCCCGCGGTCCCCACCGAAGGCAGTTCAACATCGTACAGATATTTACCTTCAATAGAGTAAACTGAGATTTTACTGTTTGCATCCTGCAGGTAAGTAACAATTAATCTGCCGCCGACTAGAGAAACATTCTGCATTACATTTTTCGATTCCGGAATTATAGTTTTCCAATTGCTCTTATCCGGGTTTTTCGTATCGATGGCTATCAGTTTATTGTTAGGGGCATTCATATTGGTGAATACAAGAAAAATATTATCGAGATTATCTATCAATCCGAACCGGGCTTCAAATTTATCCACAATCGGAATTATCGGTGAATCGGCGGTAAGATCCTTATAATAGATGAGATTACTGTTGGATGAACCCTCGGATACGGATAGGATCATATATTTTTCATCATCTGTCACTCCGGCGCCGAAAAGTCTTTTCGGATTCTGCTTGTCTTCCCAGATAAGCTTATCCTCGGACTGAAGTGTACCTAGTTTATGATAATAGATTTTCTGGAATTCATTTTTCTGTTTTAATTCTTCACCCTGCTTCGGCTCATCATATCTTCCGTAAAAAAATCCATCTTTGTACCAGGATGTCCCGCTGAATTTTGACCATTTAATCTGATCTTGAATCAGCTGTTTGGATTGAACATCCATTACATAAAATTCTCTCCAATCCGACCCTCCGCGCGATATTCCGTATGTGAGAAATTTGTTGTCGTTGGAGAATGATAGACCCGCCAGGCTTACAGAACCGTCGCCGGATAATTTATTCGGATCTAGGAGAATTTCGGGAGCTCCGCTCAGTCCTTTCTGGATATAAATTATACTCTGCTCCTGCAGACCGTCATTTTTTGAAAATGTATAATACTCTCCTAGTTTGGAAGGCGCTGAAAATTTTTCATAATTCCACAATTCCGTCAGTCTCTTTTTGAGTGCCCCTCTGTACGGAATTGACGAGAGAAATTGCTGCGTTACATTATTCTGGTTTTCAACCCATTCGGCTGTCTCTTTTGAGTTATTATCCTCAAGCCATCTGTATGGATCTGCAATTTTTGTCCCGTGGTAATCATCCACGTGATCAATCTTTTTTGAAACGGGATATTTGATTGACTGGGCGCTGATTGAAGTATAGGCGATCAAAATCAAAAAGATTATCAATGATATTTTTTTCATCCTGCTGCTCCTTTCTTTTCTTTGATGTGAACCGATTGTTACTTAAATTATAAAATAGAATTCATTTGTCTCAAAACCAATAGCAAAAAATAGACTTATGGCGGATCTGGGAAATACTGCTCATAAACGGTTA
>JBAYWA010000395.1:0-2655 GCA_041674325.1 Melioribacteraceae bacterium
AGGAATGAAATTGTTACTCGGATTAATATTCCAATCCCCGGTAAAAATTTATCAGGTGAATTTTATAAGCTCGGCAGACGAAGAGCCGTTGCTATAAGCAGAATCACATTGGCGCTTTTGATTGACTTAAAGAATAATCTCTTTAACGAGATCAGAATCGCATCAGGAGCTGTTACTCCGACAGGAGTCCGCTTTTACGATCTCGAGAACTTCGCACAGGGAAAAAAAGCCGATGAGAATTTCATAAAGGAGTTATCCGGAAAGTTAGGTGAAAAAGTTATTGAGGCTGCCGGTCTTCGCTGGTCGAGTGAGTATAAACTGCCGGTAATTCAGCAGGTATTTTATCAACTATTAATGGGAATGGAACGCAGATCTTAATGGTATTTTTGTCCGGTCATGAGGTTAATTAAAGATAACCGGATAAACACCTGCCTTATGGCAGATAAATCTGTGATCTGATAGTGAAATGATGATCGATTTAAAATTTACATTGAATGATGCGCAGGTATCATCAAGGGCCGAAGCAAACATTCGTTTAATTGATCTGTTGAGAGATAAATTCAATTTAACCGGAACTAAAGAGGGATGCGGCGTTGGTGAATGCGGGGCATGTACTGTGTTAATGAACGGCCGGGCTGTCAATTCTTGTCTTATCCTCGCCGGTCAGATTAACGGATCCGAGATAGTTACTATAGAAGGAATTTCAAACGGTGAAATTCTGAATCCGCTCCAGAAAAATTTTCTTACGCACGGCGCTGTTCAGTGCGGATTTTGCACTCCAGGAATGCTTCTTTCCGCTTCGGCTCTGCTCGATAAAAATCCAGATCCGACCGAGGATGAAATTAAGGATGCCATTGCAGGTAATCTGTGCAGATGCACCGGTTACAAACAGATAATAGATGCTGTTAAAGAAACCGCCAATGAACTTCAGCAGAAATAAATTTAGCCGGGAAGCAGATACATGTAATTGTGCAATACTATCTTCATCATCTTAATCAGTTCATCCGAGCCGTAATAACCGGGAGCGGATGATTTAACAATATCCCCGTTCTTATCAAATATTATCGTCCCGTTTTTTCCTTCCCACCGTAATTCCGCCCGGGATTCATCTTCACTTCTCCGGAGAAAGAATCCGTCATTCTTACTCTCATGAAATTCTTTTTCGCCCCAGAAGAGAGTGATTTTATCTTTATACGGATCTCCCTGGTAGGGGCAGAAAGTTGTACAGTTGCCGCACTCATTGCATAATGCGTCCATATGGAGAATCTGGTTTGAATCTTTGAATTCAGAGGAGCCGGTTTCAATTGTTACATTGGCTCTGTTGGGACATACTTCCACGCATTTATTGCAGATGAAATTACATCCCAGACATCTCTCGGCTTCTTTTGTAAGTTTTTTTTCTGATGGGAAACTCAGTTTCCCCCTTCTATCCCTGTATCCGTTTAAAGTCGTTTCATCGGTTTGAAAAAGTTGTACTGTCGGCTCCGGTATTCTCGGCCGGTTTTCTCTTTGTATAATTGCTTCCGCTGCGGTTCTGCCATCGGCAATCGATTCGATTACAGTCGATGGTCCTCTTAAAGCATCTCCGCCTATAAAAACATTTTCACGGTTCGTTTCATTGAAGTCGGAAACTATTACCCTGTTTTTTGTCATTTCTAGTTTATTATCGGTCAGTATTCGGATATCAACATGCTCACCGATTGCCGAAATAAGAGTATCAATCCGTAATTCAATAAATGCGTCTTCTACCGGGACGACGCTCTTTCTCTCTCCAGGATCATTATTGACGAGTTCCATTTTCTGGCAGGTCAGAATGCTGTCTTCAAATTTTACGGGAAGAAGGAGTTCCATAAATTCGGCTCCCTCCTTTATTGCCGAATTGAATTCCTCTTTATCTGCCGGCATTTGCTCAGCTGTTCTTCTATATATAATGTAGACTTTTTCAACTCCCGCGCCTCTTTTAGCCGCGCGCGCGCTGTCCATAGCTGAATTGCCCCCTCCGATGACTGCGACTGTCCTGCCGGGATTAATCGCATTTTTTTTCTGAAAACTTTTCAGAAATTCGATTGCGTCAAAAATATTTTCACCATTCCCCGCAAGAGAAATTTGATTTGCTTCTTCAGCTCCGATGGCTACGTAAATATATTTGAATCCCTCTCCCTTTAATTTTTCAATTGAAAAACCGGGATTGATACCGTATACAAACCGGATTCCGTGCATCTCTATGAATCTGATATCTTTTTCAATAGCCTCTTCCGGAATCCGGAATTTTGGAAGAACATTCCTTACAATGCCGCCGGCATTTTTCTCTTTTTCAAATATTGTTACATCAAATCCTGCCTTAACCAGAAAATAACCAGCTGATAAGCCGGAGGGTCCCGCTCCGATTACAGCCGTCCTGATGCCATTATTAATCTTCTTGAAATCGTTTTTGAATTTGGTCAGATATCCGTTGTATCCATTTTCTGCCGCTTCTTTTTTCAGATCTCTTATAAGTACCGGAGAGTCGTAATCCCATCTAGTGCAGTGATACATGCATTGATGATCGCAGATATATCCTGTTATGTGGGGGAGGGGGTTTTTTGAAACTATCAGTTCAAAAGCCTCTTCGTACTTTTGCTGCTCAACAAGCTTTATATATGAAGCCACATCCTG
>JBAYWA010000396.1:0-2648 GCA_041674325.1 Melioribacteraceae bacterium
AAAATTTCTCTACTTTGAAATATTTACTCTTCCGGGGTAAAGAGTATAAATAAACCGGCTTGCAAAGCACACCGGAAAATGTTCCGAATGATTACTCTCCTTTTATAAATGAAATTATCATTTTGAATGTTATCTCCGGTTTTTCTTCCTGAGGCGCGTGACCGCATTCCTCTATAATTTCAAATTTTGCATTGGGCAAATCACGGCTCAGCCGGATTCCGTTCTCCAGGGGTATAACAAGATCATTTCTGCCCCATATTACCAGGCATGATGTAGGAATATTTTTGTAAGTGTCTATTATATTTTCGTATCCGATAGGATAAATTTGCGCGGCTGAAGTGGTAAAGGAGTAATCAATATTGTCGCCGTCAAAGAAGGATGCATACCGGTTTATCAATCTGTCGTTGATAATAGTTTTATCATAAAAAATTTTATCTAGAATATACTCTGCTCTGAATTTTTTAGGCAGCAAAAATGTTGATTTGTTCACTACCGGAGTCCTGAGATAATCTATAAAGACCGGTAGTTCCTGCATGTAAGCCAAACCGTCGATTAAAATCAATTTAGTGATTCTTTTTCTGTCTCTCCCATCTAAGAAGGAAATTTGAGTAAGCAGTGCGACAGCACCCCCGTAAGAATGACCGATGAGATATAAGGAATCTGCATTAATGTCGTTAATTAATAACCTGACAATTTTTGCCTGCTCCTCAATTGTATAGTTATCATCTTCAGGTTTTGAAGAATTGCCGAATCCTTTCAAATCGATAAGGTAGAGTTTGTATTCATCCTGCGGAAATAAATCCTTTATATCGTCCCAGGTATGCAGTGATGCGCCGAACCCATGGAGAAACACAACATTTTTATTGCCGTGGCCAATCGTTTCATAATTGATGCGGACATTCTCGGAATAGGCATATGTCGAATTCTGAGGGGCTTCTTCTTCAAAGGGAATCGAATGGCTGCAGTTGGAGAAAAGCAATAATGAACTGATAGATATTACAATTTTCAATGAATCTAAAATGAATGACCCGGTTCTTCTATCTTTATTTTTCATTTGTCGGCGCCAGACTTTTCTTTTTGTCTGGTTTTAGAGACGGCGGAGATAATCCCCAGTCCGACAACGATTATCACTCCTATAGTGATCCATACAGTGGAGACTCCAAGTTTATAAGCGGCTAATGCTAAACCGCCCGCTACCAGAAAAGTCCCTATTGAATATATCGCGAAATTTGACATCTGTTTTTCCCTTTACTGTTTGTATCTACAAGAGGGAAGCAAATTAAAAGTGCTTCCGGACAAACAATCTGCATTTGGCTGGCTTGTAGAAATTTATGTCACTATTCCAGAGTTATATATACCGACTATATCATTTATTCAGGTTAGTCGTCTTCGCGTTTTGCTGTTTGCCTACGGAAACTCCTCCGCTTGCGCTGCAGCTGCAGATAAAAATGGAAACTGCAAAAATTAGAATTAAGAATATTGCATTCAGCTTTTTCATGGAAATTCTCCTATTGTGATATTTTACAAGTCAAAGGTATAATGGACCAATGCTTGCAGAGAAAAGATATAATTATAAGCGGTGTGGTGCTATCGGGCGAAGGGATGAAAAAAGGACTACATCTTTTTGTTCGATTGACTTAATAATTCAGTCAGTGCCTGGAGAGTTATCATCAGTATATGGCTTGTCAGTTCCGGTGAGATGTGCATGTCTTGCAATCTGCACGCGCGTATTAAGGGCTAATTTTTCAAGTATGTTATGGACGTGGCTCTTTACAGTATAAGTGGATAGATGAAGTCTCTGATCAATTTCCTTGTTTGTAAAACCGTCGGAAATTAATTCGATTACTTGACGTTCTCGTTTAGTCATCCTGTCCGCATCAACAATTGCGGACGGTTTGGAGCCGTTAATTGCATGTTCAACAATTTGCGAGAAAAGGGAACCGGTTAAATGCGCCGGTAAAATCTTAATGCCCTGGTAAACCGATCTTATAGTATTATAAAAATCTGCAATGTTTGCATCTTTAAGTATAAAGCCTGATACCCCCGCCTGAACGAATTCAAAAACATCCGCCTGAAGTGGTATAAGATCCATCACAATTACTTTAGTATCGGGATAATGCTCTTTGGTTAATTTTACTACCTGAAGACTGTTCTGATTGCGCAATCCAAGATCGAGCAGAACGATATCCGGTCTGTTTTTCTCGACTGTGTTTAAAATATTTTCACCGTTCCCAACTGTAGCTACAACCTGCATATCAGTCTGTTTTTTGAGCATTATTGATATACCGTCTCTAAGAAGTCTGTTGTCTTCTATGAGCAGTATACGGATTTTTTTAATCACGTTTTTAACCATTCAAAAGTGAATTATTTTAACAACCGGTCAGTAACAGGGCAAGAATGAGCAATAAATACTCCTAAATCGGCAAAAAAATATCCCGCACCTTCTTCATATTTATAAAGACAATGTAATAATTGTTATAATATTTGGCAATATTTAAATGATGCTGTGTAAATATTCCTCGTTTCCTTGCTCTGGGGCTGACAAATCAACAATTTTTTTTATTCATTTCTTCTATGAAGGCTCTCCTTTCCCGTGAAAGATAACTCTCAGTTTTTAGCTTATTTAGGGTGTATAAAAGTGTAAAACT
>JBAYWA010000397.1:0-2647 GCA_041674325.1 Melioribacteraceae bacterium
GCCGGTCAACTTTAAATATAGGAGCCGGGAGGACTCCGGAATTGTCTCTTCCTCCGCTGGATTGCACGATTGTAAATAATATTTTTTATTCCACTTATTCACCCCTGGTTACATTTACGGATAATCCGATAAACCTTTCCTGGCGCGGTAATATATTTTACGGCACTTCGATTGGAATGATTCTCCCCACTAATAATTACAATGACGATCCGAAATTATTTAAATCATCAGATAATCTATACCGCCTCTCCTCAAATAGTCCGGCGATTAACCGGTCGGACATTAATTATACTGTAATTAAAGATATGGACGGCCAGATCAGAAACGGAATAATTGACGCGGGCGCTGATGAATATTCACAGGATCCGATTCTGATTAGACCGTTAACTAAAAATGATGTTGGTCCAATCTGGATGCAGACGCCTACAAATGTAGAAAGCGAGATAAATCAAATCCCGACGGAATTTTCAATTGAGCAGAATTATCCTAATCCATTTAATCCAAGTACGGTTATAAGTTATCGCCTGCCGGTTGATTGCTTCGTCTCTCTGAAAGTTTATGATTTGTTAGGACGGGAAGTTGCAACATTGGTTGATGAATTTAAGAAAGCCGGAATTTACCACTCTACATTCTCCACTCTGCATTCAGCACTCGCAAGCGGTCTCTATATTTACAGATTTGAAGCCGGGAAATTCATTCAGACTAAAAAAATGCTGTTACTAAAATGAAAAAAATATTTATCATATCGTTCCTAACGCTGCTCTCAGTTGATTTATCGGCCGATGTACGGCTGGCAAGTCTCTTTACAGACAATATGGTTATACAGAGAGGGAAAATTGTAAATGTTTGGGGCGAGGCAGATCCCGGTGAAAACATAAATTTACTTTTTAATTCGCAGCGCGTAAATACCTCGGCTGATGATAAAGGAAACTGGCTGATAAAACTATCTCCGATGGAAGCGGGCGGGCCGTTCGAATTCACTGTCGAAGCGAAAAATAAAATAATTCTCAAAAACGTCATGGTTGGTGAAGTGTGGATTTGTTCCGGACAGTCTAATATGGAATTTACTTTGAAAAAATCGGATGGAGGAGAGGAAGAAATTGCAAAAGCAGATTATCCTTCAATAAGAATTTTCTTTGTAGAACATAAAGTTGCCGATTCTCCGCAAAAATATTGCGATGGGGAATGGAAGGTTTGTTCGCCCACGACTATAGGGCAATTCTCCGGCGCGGCTTATTTCTTCGGTAAAAAACTGTTTAGTGAACTCAATGTGCCTATCGGCCTCATTCAATCTACATGGGGCGGAACGCCCGCAGAAGCATGGATGGCTAAAGACCTTCTGGAATCCGATGATGATTTCAAGCCGATTTTAATCCGCTGGGATCAAAAGATGAAAGATTATCCGGCTGCACTGGAGGAATTTAACCGCAGCGGAAAGGCATTTATCGACGCGTGGAAAAAAGATTCCGCGAATGCAGTGACTAAAGGGATGGCGCCGCCTCGTAAACCGTCAAAACCGGAGGGGCCGGGAACAAGAAATCAGCCGGCAGGTTTATATAACGGAATGATCTTTCCGTTAGCCCCGATTTCATTCCGGGGAGTAATCTGGTATCAGGGCGAAGCAAACGCTTCCAGAGCATTTCAGTACAGAAAACTTTTTCCCGCGTTAATAACGAATTGGAGAAAACTCTGGAACAGCGGCGACTTTCCGTTTTACTATGTACAGCTCCCGAATTTGTCCCGTCAGCCTGAGCCTTCAAAAAGCGGATGGGCTGAATTGCGCGAGGCTCAGCTTATGACACTCGCCCTTCCGAATACAGGGATGGCTGTTACAATCGATATCGGCGATCCGGCAAATCTGCATCCCGAAAATAAAGCCGATGTGGGTTTCCGGCTAGCTTTAATTGCTCTGGATAATGTATATGACCGTGACGAATTTTTCTATTCTGGACCTATATATAAATCCATGACGAAAGAAAAAAATAAAATTCTTATCAGTTTTAATCATATAGCCGAAGGTCTTGCAGCCAGAGAGAATAAACCATTACGGGGATTTAAGATATGCGGTAAGGATAAAAAGTTTGTTGATGCAGATGCCGCTATACTGGACGGCAAAGTAATTGTATGGAATGATCAAATTTCCGAGCCCGTAAGTGTCCGTTATGCCTGGGCCGATAATCCCGACTGCAATCTGATAAACAGCGGCGGACTTCCGGCTTCACCGTTCAGGACTGATGACTGGCCAGAAGTTACTTTCGGAAAAAAATAAATTGTTTAACAGTAAAATAAAATTTTAAATATATATCATCTCCGGAGAAGATTTATGAAACAAGTAAGTCTGCTGATTATATCGTTAATATTTTTTTCAATACAGATTCTTGCTCAGAAAGAAGGGGATGTAATCATCAACGAGATTGGCAACGGCGGAACTAAGAATTCAATGTACACCGGAGGGGATTATATTGAACTCCTTGTTCTTAAACCGGAAGGTGTAAAACTTGCCGGATGCTTTCTTACCGATTTGTCATCGCCCGGCGGAACTGCCAAGGAGACTGAAGGATTTATTAAATTTTCTGATAAAGGGGGATCGCTTTTCAACAGCTTCCTCCCAAGAGGCACATACATTCTGATCTGCCTTGCAGATACA
>JBAYWA010000398.1:0-2637 GCA_041674325.1 Melioribacteraceae bacterium
CGGGGATAATTACCGATTCGCAGATCTTTCTAATCAATTCAAAATTTGTTCTGGTGTGTTCATGGGATGCGTTGAAATCAACTACGTGTATACATTTCGCGTTCTCGGCGCGCCATATCATTGCCATCTCTACCGGATCGTTAGCATACTCAACACTTCCAAGTTCCGGAATTCCCTGCACGACCCGTACCGTTTTTCCGTCTTGTATGTCTATCGAGGGGATAATTAAAATTTTGCCCATCAGTATACCGCTATTCCAGTCTTGTAAAATTACTTTTTCATCGGATTGTAAAATAGTCAAATGAGAGGTAAAAGAAAATGTGAAAGAGTTTTAGATAGAAGAGATGATTCAAAAAAATTATTCGGCAAACATTTTTAATTGGTCATAAAGAGTAACTGCGGTATCAAAATCGAATCTGGCCCTGATCAGGAAACCTTCATTTCTGTCCTTAGCCAGCGGCGGTTCCGGTTCCCACTCCATATTGGAATTCAGTACCAGATTTTTCTCGCTGTCGATAACTGCCCATTTTGCCGCTCCCTCCTTATTGGATTTCATTATTAAATGAATTTTTCCGTCCAATGAGTATTTAAGGGCTTTATCGAACCATTTTGCTTTTTCTTCCAATGTCATACTTCATATTAAATTAGTTTGATATCGACTCTATTATCGAAAAAAAATGCGGGAGTTTAAGGGTTCTGTTAAAGTTCTATCATCTCTGCAAGGGATTAATGAATCTGATTCTTGACTTTACCGACTCAAAACCTCATATTTGGCACGGTATGAATAAAGACTACTCGTTTTTAGCCTCAGATGGAGAGAAAATAAGAATAACGGCTTATTTTAATGAAAAACTTTTCTCCGATAAGACTATTGTTTTTATTCACGGTTTCAAAGGTTTTAAGGACTGGGGATTTGGTCCATACCTGGGTAGTTATTTTGCTGAAAAAGGATTTTCTGTAATTACTTTCAATTTTTCACATAATGGAATTGGCGAGAATAGTACTGAATTCACGGAACTTGATAAATTTGCGAGAAATAGTTACAGTCGTGAAATACGTGAACTTAATGAATTGGTCGATAAAATCAGGGACGGATATTTCTCGGAAATTCATATTGATACGAAAATTGGATTGATTGGGCATAGCAGAGGCGGCGCGGTTGCGCTTCTTGCCGCATCAAGACGAGAAGATATTAATGCGGTTGTTACCTGGGCTTCAATTTCGAATTTTGACCGGTATTCGAATAGGCAAAAAGAGGGGTGGCGCAAAGAAGGATATTTCAATATGCTCAATTCCAGGACCGGACAAATAATGCAGCTTGACGTTTTACTTCTGGATGAGATTCAGAAAGATGGGAAGGGACTATTGAATCTTGAAAACGCGTTGAAAAAATTGAAAAAGCCGCTTCTAATTGCGCATGGCGATCAGGACCTGGCTGTTAAAATAGATGAAGCAGAAGAAATTTACAGCTGGGCTGATAAATCGATGACAGAATTTTTGAAATTGATTGGAACCGGCCACACTTTTGACATAGTCCATCCATTTGCTGGTTCTAACGAAAAATTTGAAAAACTTTTAGACAAAACAACAAAATTTTTTATTAAACATCTTAATTAGAGGAATTTATGGCTACCAGGGAAAAAGCAAAAAACAATTTTTTTGTTACTTCAATAATTAATGCGAGAAATTCGGAATTATTCTGGGTCATTTCTTTTACAATACTGACGGTGTTTGCGGCGCAGGTTGCTGTTCCCACACAACCGGTTCCTTTTACTTTACAGACAATGCTGGTCCTTCTTTCTGGGGCATTCCTCGGTTCAAAAAATGGCGCATCTAGTCAGCTGATATATTTGACGGCCGGTGTTATCGGATTACCGGTATTCGCGGGATTCAGTTTTGGATTCGCTCGGCTATTCGGCCCCACGGGCGGATATCTCCTCACATTTCCATTTGCAGCCATGCTGGTTGGCTATCTCCTCGAAAAAAACAATAATACCATAACCGTTTTTCTTTCATTCTTGATAGGACAAATGCTGATTCTTTTAGCCGGTGCCGCTTACCTTGCTCTTTTCATGAACGGTAATTTCGGCGACGCACTTTTCAGCGGCGCAATTATTTTTTCGGTTTGGGATCTTATCAAAGTTACTGCCGCATTCAGTATCTATAAAGCGGTCTCCAAAAAATATCCAAAGCTGCCTTAATAGCTTAATAACGAATGTTGAAACAGATTATATTTTCGTTAATATTTTTAGGAGCGTTCGGATTCCTTTTTTATAATTTGAGAAGGATCTATTCGTACATCAATTTAGGCCAGCCGGAAAACCGTTTCGATAATCCGGCAGGAAGAATTCAAAATGTAATTAGGATTGCCTTAGGACAGTCTAAATTACTTCGCGAACCACTTGCGGGGATTGTGCATTTTTTAATCTTCTGGGGTTTTCTTCTTTTCTTATTTGCGGTGGTAGAAGCAGTTGTCCAAGGATTTCTTCCTGATTTTTCACTCCGGTTTCTTGGTCCGCTCTATTCGGCAATAACTTTTAGCCAGGATATTTTCGGACTGCTGATAATTGCGGCTGTTTTTACCGCGCTTTATAGAAGATTTATAAGTAAGGTTCCCCGCCTGAATGTTAAAGGGCA
>JBAYWA010000399.1:0-2633 GCA_041674325.1 Melioribacteraceae bacterium
AATTTCGCCGTTAACGGGGCTATCTTTATGTAGAAATGTCTTGATACGGATGCGGCTCGAACTTGATTCAGTTACCAGGGCAGAAAAATCCTTGTCAAATCCCTTCCAGGCTATCCGATTGAAAGGAAATTCAACTTCTGCAAGAGATGAACCGAGATACATCGCTTCCAGCATTCCGCCTGCCTGGCTGTCCTGTTTTCGCATATCGCCCAGATCAATTCTATCCGTAAAATATCCTTCGGATGTATTGAGCGTATAATTATTTACGATTTCATTGTATATTTTTTTTAATTCCCCGGTCAGGTTCTTTTCATTTTTCGAGAGATAATACTTTATGTAAGGGGACCCTACATCAGAAATCAAGTCATCATAAC
Organism: Melioribacteraceae bacterium; assembly: GCA_041674325.1. Taxonomy (GTDB): domain Bacteria; phylum Bacteroidota; class Ignavibacteria; order Ignavibacteriales; family Melioribacteraceae; genus Fen-1258. The sequence goes on from JBAYWA010000399.1 coordinate 375, forward strand.
TGGTATTGTGTTTATAAATGCGCCAAAGTTCAACGGCTTCCCAAAAATTGTCGCTTTCCCGCATCACACGAACAGCATATTTTTCAGATCCAATCGGGGCATCCTTCAGTTCCTCCCTTTTATATTTCCTTATAAGATCTAACGATAATTCTAAAGGTTTCAAATATTTATCATCATTAAGAAGAATGGAAGTGATGAGAAATTGGGTAAGCATTTTTGCTCCCCCTCTGTAATTAAAATAATCCCAAGACATATCGGGATGGTGCCAATTATCGGCATGACCTCCGATAGCATCATCCGTAAACCTGACTGCCGCAGGAACAACGCCGCTCGGCTTTCCCTTCTCTGTTCGCAGGCAATCTTCCAGCCATGAATCACCCCACTCCTTTAAAAATTGCATGACAAAGGGGTGGCGGTTATACCAAGCTAACCATAACGCGGCTTTGACAGTGCGTGTATTCATCTCAAGGTCACAGTCTTTTGGAGGAGTAGTGTCAATTTCGGTTGATGAGTACCAGCTCGATTTAAAATGTCTGTGTCCTTTTGAATTTATTCCCGTCCAGATATCACGTATCCCCTTCACACTTTCCATACATCGCTCTACGTAGACCGGATTACCATAATCGAGGCCAATCATCATAGGTTGGGTATCGGCTACCGGCTCGGACGAATGTTCCACGTCGCGCACTTTTTTCGAGAATCCTTTATATATCCAGTCACTTTTCCAGATTCCGTCAACGATTTTCTTCATCCCTTTTAAAGCGACTGTATCGTTAAATGCAATCCGTGAAATGGGCCACCACCTAAGCATTTCAACGTCATCATCGTATTTACCTCCGAATTCACCGTTCTCCGCCTGCCTATTATCAACCCAGTAATAGATTATATCGAGAATTGAACCGGCGATTTTATTTTGAAGGAATGCCCATCCGGGAACCGACTCAGTTTTTATCTCACTCTCCACATCATATTTTTTTAATCCGAGATATTCATCCAGCAATTCGTAATCCGGAAAATATTTTTTTAGAATATTGAAATACTTATCGGCAAGCTGAACTAATTCATCTTCGTGCTGCTCAATGTAAATCCAATAAGCAGTTTTTGCCTTGAGCCATGTAGCCGCAAGATACAGAGGGTGTTCGGAAAGTGCGGAGACCTCCTCATAGGAATCCCCCGCAATATTCACATACTGAAAAAATCCGCTTTGAGGATAAATATCCTTATTCCACAACCATCCGGCTATATTTTGAAAATGGGTGGCATTCAGGATCAGTTCGGCAAAACGAAGATTCAGCAGCACTTCCGACCTCGGATTTATCCCGGATTCATCCCGTAGATAATAAAAAGCTGTTTCTATATAATCTCTCGGGTTAAGCACTTCAATTCTGGAGGAAAGAGCAAAAAGGAGAATGGCTTTTTCGAATCTATAAGATTCCGGAATCGCATCAATTATTTTTTTTGCTTCAATGATCTTTGATTTATTGATAAGTTCCAGGCAAAAATCCGCGTTGGGGGCTTTAAGTTTATCGACAGCCACTGCCTTGCCCTCTTTATTTTCTACAGGACCGAATTTTGACGAATAAATATTAATTCCGGAAACCATAGTCGGTTGATTATCGGCATCGATTTTAAATACAATGTGATCACTTTTATTGCTGATCCTTTTAACCACTCCCCAGTATGGAGGCGGGCTCTGACCCTCATAATTAGCGCTATAACATAAAAGCCTCTTCGCGATCTCGATGCCGTTAACTGAGATTGAACCTTCCCATAAGGTCCTTTCTCCGCCATGCATCAAAATTTCTATTATATACTCGCCGGACTGAATATCCACTCTGAATTCGATTGATTCATTGGAGATGATCCCGTCGCCGGTGGTTTGATTTGTTATTTTTTCGAGGTCCTGGTCATAATAAGATTTTAGACCGGTCGAAGTAATCCCGAAACCTTTTTCTTTTGTGTAGATACAGGTCGAATCAATCAGTATGGAATTTTTAGATAATGGACTCTCCTGTTTACCAAAATCAAAAAGAAAATATTTTTGATTTTGCGCGCTTATATCTGGTGATGATAGATTCATTAAACAAAAGATTAACGCAAATGAATTTTTCCAGATCATTTTAATATTTTTCATAGTACCCGGCTATATTTTTAAGAAAATTTTGTTTTTGTTCATATATCTGAGTATCAGAAAAAGAACAATAAATCCTCCCAATGCAGAAATGAAAGAGAACCATTCCCCGGTGTATTTTTCAAAAC
>JBAYWA010000400.1:0-2632 GCA_041674325.1 Melioribacteraceae bacterium
CGTTGTGGGCAAGAGACATTATGACGTTGTCACTGCTCACTGCGGTTACCCTTAGACATTCCGGCAATCCCTTCTGAGAAACTGCCCATGAATGATATAAGCCCGCTTCAAAACCGTCAGGAACATCTTTATAAAGATAGTCATTCGGAGAGGTTATTTTTATTTTTGCGGCAACACCGTGACAGACCTGTTTGAAATTGAACAGTTCGGCGCCGAACACAGAGGCAATAGCCTGATGACCCAGACATACTCCAAGTATGCTTTTAGAAGGGGCGTAAATTGAGATCACCTCGTTAATCAATCCGGCCTCGGACGGCACTCCCGCACCCGGCGAGATTAATATTTTTGAGAACGGTTCGATATCTTCAATTGAAAATTCATCGTTTTTTATAATTAAATAGTCGGGGTGCAATTCACCCACAATTTGCATTAAATTATAAGTGAAAGAATCGTAGTTGTCTATAATTAACAATTTATTTTTCATCACGGACTTATGAGTTATCAGAAAAAAGTTGCAATTAATTTAATGAACGAATATGGAAAAGAGAAAATTCCCTTTCTGTTCATAATCGATTTTGAAATGGATTGTCCAATTGTTTTAAAGTTCGACGAGATAGATCCATCGCGCATACTTTTTAATATTAACGGCATTAAAAATTACGAAACCGTACCGGAACTTAACAAATCTGTTCAGCTAAGAAGTTTTCCCGTCTCTCTTGAAGAATATAAGTCGGTTTTTGAAAAAGTCTCATTTGAGATAAATTCAGGAAACACTTATCTGCTGAATCTTACTTTTCCGACTAAAATAGAAACAAATATTTCGCTGCAGGAGATATTCTTCCGAAGCCGGGCTAAATATAAACTCCTTTATAATAATAAATTTGTAGTTTTTTCTCCGGAATCATTCGTTAAAATATCTGATGGAATGATCTCATCCTTCCCCATGAAAGGGACTATTGACGCATCGATTGAAAATGCGGAAAGTCTGATCTATGAAGATCCAAAAGAAACTGCGGAACATAACACAATAGTCGATCTGATCAGAAATGATCTGAGTATTATCTCGCGAAAAGTGTATCTGGAGAGGTTCCGTTATCTGGAAAAGATAGAAACTAATAATAAAGTCCTTTTTCAAATCAGTTCAAAAATCACGGGATTCCTTGATGAGAATTATAATTCAGAAATCGGCGGGATGATTTTTAAACTTCTGCCGGCAGGCTCTGTCAGCGGTGCGCCCAAGAAAAAAACTATCGAGATAATAAAAAAGTCCGAAACTTATTCAAGAGGATACTATACCGGAGTGTTCGGTTATTTTAACGGGACATCTCTTGACAGCGGTGTTATGATCCGGTTCATCGAACAGACAAATGACGGATTGATATATAAAAGCGGCGGAGGGATAACCTCGATGAGTAACTGTAGTTCTGAATATCAGGAAATGTTGGATAAAGTATATGTTCCAATTATTTGAATCAGTCAAAATATTCCGGCGAAGATTATGGAACGCGGATTATCATAACGCGCGGATGAACCGGGCTATAAGTGAATTTTTCCCCTCCGCTCCCAAGGTTCATCTCCCGGAGATTATTAAAATACCGGATGATCTTCCGGATGATCTATTTAAGTGCCGCATCATTTATTCCGACAAAATTCAGAGTGTGGATTTTCAACCTTACGTTATCAAACCGGTAAACAGATTGAAAATCGTTTATGATGATACTATCGCGTATGATCATAAATATCTGGAGAGAAGTTCTATTAAGAGGCATCTGGAGAATGTGGAAGGGGATGAGATACTGATTGTAAAAAGCGGATTGATCACAGATACCAGTTATTCCAATGTAGTGTTTGGTAATTCGAATTGTTTTGTTACGCCGTCAACCCCTCTTCTTAAAGGCACTAAAAGAGAAAAACTTCTTAATGAGGGAAGCATTACTGAAAGAGAGATCAGATTGAAAGATCTGCATGAATTCAGTTATGTTTATCTGATCAATGCCATGATAGATCTTGAGGATAACCTCCGCGTTCCGGTTGAAAATATTATAGTGTAAAAAAAATCCCGATCGTCTCGGGATTTTTTGTTTAATCAGAATTGTATCTTTTTCTGAACTTCATCGGCGACATCAGGGGATATTAAGATTCTTCCGCAAGACTCGCACGAATATAAACGCTTTCCGGATTTGATTTCCAGCTGTCTCTGCGGTGGAACAACATTATGGCAGCCAGAGCACGCGGCCCGTATCAGAGTAACAACGGCTTTTCCGCCAAGCGCTTTACGGATTCTTGAGTATGTATTATAATCCGGTTTCTTCACTTTTGCGGCTATTTTATCGCGCTTATCCTGCAGGCGTGCTTCTTCCCGCTCATTGGCTTTAATGATCTGCTTTAGTTCAGTCTCTTTTTCTTTTAAGTCTTTTGTCAATTCCTCGAGCTGGGGTTCTACCTCACTGATCTCTTTTTTGAGTTTCTGAACCAGGTCTTCGAGAGCTGTACTTTCGGCTTCAAGCTTGGTAATCTGCTCCTCCGAGTGATCTATCTCTTTTGTGAGCGCATCATATTCTTTATTGTTGCGTACCTGGTAAAGCTGAGTCTTAAATTTTTTCAAGCTGCTCTTGAGCCGGTCGACATCTTC
>JBAYWA010000401.1:0-2631 GCA_041674325.1 Melioribacteraceae bacterium
CCTTTCTTCCGAACGCATATCCAAATTTCACTTTGTAATTCAAATTGTCTTTGATAATATAACCGTCGTTATGAACTCCAAGCATTATCCCGTCCACGCGGTTATCCCTGAATGACAGAACAGAAAATACTTTGCCGGCATAACTTAAAAGCTGGTTTCCCCACCCTTTATTCTCCTCCTTTTTAACCGCGTCCTGTGCCAGTCCGCCAAGCAATCCGGTGAATTTTATTTGGGATACAACGCTTTTGGTGCTATCCAGTTCACGATATGCTTTAAGCTCCTCGCCGGTCAGCGGAATTGGGCGAAGAGAATCAATCTGGGCTCTGTTCAGCAAGCCCGCTTTCACATATTTTACTCCGGCGGTTTTACTCGAATCACCGGTTAATGTAGAAAAAGTTTTGTAGATGGAATCCGGAATTGTCTTGTTGATTTTATAGTTTGTGAACATGCTGACCTGGTTCATCGAGAGGGCGTCGGTACCTATCAATCCGCCGAAACTAAGTTTCAATCCGGAATCAACTTTAAGATAAGTAGGCAGCCAGTAATTATTAAACCGGTCTCTGTTCTGAATAAACTCTATCTTCAAATCATTAACATACGGAAATCGCAGACCGTCGTTATTCCAGAAATGGATGCTTTTAATTGAGTAGGTTGAATCTTCAATAACCATTTTCCCGGCAAGGAGAGGCTGTATCCCGGATTTGGGTATAACTTCGATATAGCATTCGTGGACCGAGCCCGCTTGCTTAACCTCAAGCAATTTATAATCGTACCAGTCAAACGCATTTGTGGCGAGGGGCAGAAATACCTTATTCCCGATAATCGCAAGAGTATCCTCCGTAAAATCGATAAACATTTTATCAACTATATTCTGATCGAATTTGAGCGCATTTTTCTTTTCATTTTCGGAAATGTGCACAGAGTGGGTAATTATTTTTTCGCGTTTATCTTTCTGATAATATCCTGTAGAAAACCGCTCCGATACCATAGCCACTTCCCCGGAAGAGAGGAAGATATCCTTCGAGAAGATGCTGTATTCAAGAGTCTGCAATCCAGATCGGTTCTCATCTTTCCGTCTTATTGCCTCTCTGACTATTCTGTAAGCGGGATCTTCATCCGTGCCAACCACAATTTCCATAAATTGTATCGGTTCGGGCCTTAGAGAGATTTTCAGGTCTGTCAAATCACTGCCGGTTATTCCGGCATCTTTTTTCCTGTAGCCGACTGCCGTGATAATAAGCCTGGAATTCGGATGAGGGAGGTAAATCAGAAATTTCCCCTCAATATTTGTTGATGTTCCCTGGGTTGTTCCCGCAATTCGGATACTTGCGTAAGGAACCGGCTCTTTGCTCTCTTCATTAAAAACTAATCCGGATATTTTAAGAGTCTGGGCGTAGACCGGTGATAAAAAGAAGATCAGAAAAATTATTCTTTTAATCATATAATTCTGTTTTTTATGATATATAGACGGTTTTATAAGCTAAAATGTTACAGACTAAAGATTGATATTACTCTGTTGAAGAAATTTTATCTTTTAAAAATGTTCTTTTGGCGAAAGAATTTTTGAGTCAATACCGGTTCACTCAGAATCTGGAGGCCAGATAAAAAGATACCCGCGAAGAGAAATAGATCCGGTTCTCCGCGGGAATAATCTAATAATTCAGCGAAATCGAGAGCACAAAATTTCTCGGCATTCCCGGCTCCAGAAATACCGCCTCACCGTTAACTATATCCGGATTGATGAAAGCCGATGAGGCATATTTCAGGTCAAATATATTATTGACAGTAATAAATCCGCGGATTGCCAGATCACCGCTTATCACAATCGGTCTCGTTAATCCGAGAGTCCCGTTTAATACGCTGAAAGATGGAACATTCAGGGTATTTGCGTCATCCGAAAAGTATTTCCCGATTCCGTTTAATCCAAATGAAAGAAAGATTCCTTTCAATTGAGCCGGAGCGTATGATACACCCAGATTGTAGAAAAAACCGGGAATGCCCGCGACTTTATTTCCTTTATAATCGGCAAATCTGCCGGCTTTGTTCAGATCGTAATGAACAGAATCGATCTGATATTCCTGGTAGCTGTTATCGGAGATGGTGAATGCGGCATTTACCGTAAGATCATTTTTAAATTGAATTGAAGCCGCCAGTTCAGCGCCCAATCTTTCGGTTACACCCGCCGTAAAATAGAATCTTCCTCCCCGGTACGGAATGATGTCATTATCTACTTTTATATAATAAAGAGCCGCGTCGTACGAAATTGATTTTACAAGATTATCTTTTCCATCAGAAGTGATAAGATGTTTTGTTCCGACTTCGAGTGTATTTGAGATTATCGGTTCGAGGAGTGGGTTAATGAGATATACTTCATCCTGGCCGTAAGTTCCTGATGGATCCGTTTCATTACCCGCGGGAACTTCTATGCCGCCCCCGTAATTAGCGTATAAACTTTGCGAATCCGAAAGAAGATAAGTAAGCCCCGCTTTAGGAGTAATTCTCTTAAAAGTTTTTGTCTGAAGACCGTATCCTGATGTAATAAAACTTTCATTGAAATAGGAGATGTTATCGTAACGCGCGCCGAAGATCAGACTCACTTTTTCATTAAAAATAATTTCATCCTGCAGGAAA
>JBAYWA010000402.1:0-2627 GCA_041674325.1 Melioribacteraceae bacterium
AGAATAATCCGATAATCCTGCCAAACTCCATACAGCTGATAATTCATGATAGTTACAGCTGTAAGACTGCTCAATGCCGCAAAATATATTCCGCTCGGCTTCCGCACTACCGGCAAAAGGATGAGGACCCAGGCAATGTACCATTGATGAACCACGGGGGAAAAAATCATTAACAGCAGAACCGCAAAATATATCTTATCGCTCAGCGCTTTTTTGGAAAAGTATAGTGGAATCAGAGAAATGATCAGAAAAATTGCGCATATCAATCGTGAAGTCTGATTATTGCTGAACATCGAATTCAATAAATTGAAAATAAATCCGTTGAAGTACCAGTTTTTAGTAAAGATAAAAAAAGCCTCAAACGGATTGGTTGCCGAGATGTAAAAAACAAACTGAAGAAAGAATGCCAGGAGAGGAATCAATACAATTTTTAATTTTCCGGAAATTGTCTTCTCGTTGAGGAAAAAGACCGGAATCAGCAGCAGACCGACCGGTTTGATTGAAAGTGAAAGTCCCAGCAGAACCGCGGAGAAGATTTTTTTTTCACTCAAGTAAAAATAGATTGAAAAAAGGAGAAGAGGCAGACCGAATCCGTCAAGATGCGCATCTATGGCAAATTGAAAGATAGGCAGAGGTGACAGAGCATACAGGAGGGAAAACTTCGGATTTATCTTTATTTTCTTTGTGAGTAGGATAATTGCTGTCAGGGTCATCAATTCAAAAAGAAAAAGAAGAAGCTTGTATCCCCATACAGATTCACCGCTGAGCTGATACCCCAGATAAAAAAGCCACTGGCTTAACGGGAAATAGATAGTTTTCATCTCCTTAAAATTCAAAGCTTCGGGAAGAAGATCCGAATGAAATGAATTCAAATGAGGATCCTCCGGAGCGTAGAGATAAGGATTTATCCCGTTTGTCTGAATTTTTCCGTCCCACATATAACGGTATATATCATCCGATCCGGCCACCGGCGATGAGATGAAGCTGATCCGCAGCAGGAGAGAGCAGAAAATTATCAGGTAAACCTGCCGTTTGGAAAATTCCAGATTAAAGATATACACACTCAGGAGAAGAAAAATTATTGATGAAAAGATATAGACGGTTGTATATATAATTATGGGTGTTGAGCCGGGAAAATGGAGCAGAAGTATTGAGCCTGCCGACATAGCCACAAGAAAGAGGAATGCTATTTTGTTTTTAAAAATCATTAGCCAAAAGTGTTTTGCGCAAAATAAACAAAAGAACTTAATTCATAAAAAGTATATTTTATAATCAAAAGAAATAATTTATTGAACAGTCCACCTTATCTCCGGAAGCGGGATTATGAAAAAAATATTTTTCGCAGCAATATTCGTGATTGCATTAATCTTTGAAGGATGTTCAGCTATGCCGATAAACGAGCCTAAATTTGTCCGTGTGAACGGAACTCATTTTACGATAGACGGCAATCCATACTATTTTGCGGGAACGAATTTATGGTACGGGTGCTATCTGGGAGCCGCGAGAGGTACCGGCGACCGGGAGCGGCTCTTGAGAGAACTGGACGGATTGAAAGATCTGGGAATAACAAACCTTCGGATAATGGCCTCATCAGAGGATTCGTACATGAAGAAAACGTTGCGCCCGGTAATTCAGCCCGCCCCGGGTGAGTATAATGAAGTACTACTGGAGGGACTTGATTTTTTACTCGCAGAAATGGGTAGACGGGAGATGCATGCAGTAATATTTCTTAATAATTACTGGGAATGGTCGGGCGGATTTGCCTCCTATAACAGGTGGTTCGGAGATGGAAGAATTGTGGACCCTTACGACTCTCTCCAGACATGGGGCGATTTTATGAATTTTAGTGCTGAATTCTACCGCAATGAAAAAGCCAACGAACATTTCAAAAAATTTATCTTCAAAATTGTTACAAGTAAAAATCGGTTCACGGGGAAAAACTATTTTGAAGATCCTACTATAATGTCGTGGCAACTGGCAAATGAGCCGAGACCCGGATGGGGCGATGATGCCCTTCAGTACGTTGAACATTATTATAGATGGATCGATGAAACAGCCGCGTACATCCATTCAATTGATCCGAATCATCTTGTTTCGACTGGTAGCGAGGGGGTCATTGGAAGCCTTCAGAGCGAGGAGATCTTCCTGAAAGCTCACCAGAGCAGGAATATTGATTATGTCACATTCCATCTATGGATAAAAAACTGGGGCTGGTTCGATCCTCTGAAACCGGAGGAAACCTACCCTTCGGCAGAAAAAAATGCGGTGGATTATATCAATCAGAATATTGAGGTCGCCAGGAAACTGAATAAGCCGGTTACAATGGAGGAATTCGGACTCGGCCGTGATTCTGATAATTGCGAGGCGGGAACAGCATCTTCCATACGCGATAAATATTTCAGGAAAATATTCAGTTTAATTTACGAAAGCGCCGCATCCGGACTGCCTGTTGCGGGATTGAATTTCTGGGCCTGGGGAGGTGAGGGACGCGGGAAAAATGAGGATGATGTCTGGCGTTCAGGTGATCCTTTTGTTGGTGATCCGCCACATGAACCTCAGGGAGTTTATTCAATATTCGATACGGATTATACAACTCTGGAAATAATCAGAGAAGAAGCTGCCCGTAT
>JBAYWA010000403.1:0-2605 GCA_041674325.1 Melioribacteraceae bacterium
CGGCGCCCCATCCTATTCCCGGGCCTCCTATCCATTCGTCATCATGCTGCCGGTCCAGATTTTTTAATTTGCCCTCAGCAAGATCAAGCAGGGTAATCCACCTATCTTTATTGTCCAGCGTTTTTATAACCATCAGAGCATTTGCGCCGTCGTCCGAATAGACCGGTCCGCTGAAAATCACTTCTCTCGCCTTCTCTTTCCCGGGTCCTTTTTTTAGGGAATCGGTTTTTGACTCATATTCGCCGCGGTATTTTGGTTTTTCAAATATACCCGGGAGGCTTTTTGTATCTAAAAAATAAACCGTGTCCCTCTTAATATCATAAATTCCGAATTCATAGGTCGTCGGTTCTCCTCCGACTTTTGTTCTGGCACTGATATCTTCGGTATAGCCTCTTTCTGTCAGGTAATTGGGGACAATTGTATTGTTTGAACTTTTAGGTGTCTTATCGAGCCGGAAAGTAATAAAATTTTCATCCGGTGAGATTTGAATACTGTTTACATTTTTATCCAGAGTATAAATTTCCTTCGGTCTTTTCGGCCGAATCTGTTTAGCGGCTTTTTCTCTCCGCTCCCGCTCTTCTTTTCTCTCCCGAAGCACGGCAAACAGAGAAAGCTCCTCTTTGCTTAAATATTTCTGCTGCTCGCCCGCGATCTCCTTCTGATCCTGTGGTTTTGCCCCTTTATGGAAATCCGTGAGCTGAACGGTTGTGCCGTCGGATAAAGTTCTTTCATACAGATTTCCGTTCAAAGTATAAATTATTTTTTTTTCATCGAATGAGAATTTCGGATTTGATTCACGGTCATTTGTATTTACAAGCTGTTTCTGTATTCCTGTTTTAAGATCAAGAATAAATAGGTCTCCGTTTTTCTCAAAAATCTTGAGTGTTTTCTTTCTATTGTAAGTGCCGTAATCTGATGGGAGGTTTTTAATTTCTTCAACCGTTACCGGTTTTATCTCCCCTTCTTTTATCGAATATGAAAAGAGAGAGTCCGTCTTTGCCTTTGTCCTGTTCCACGTAAAATATATCTTTAATCCGTCTTCACTCCAATAAATATTATCAGGCAAAGTCCCCATCCACTTTGGATCTCTCATAATATTTTCAATCGACATTGAGAATTTTTGCCCAAAAACATTGCCTATTAAGATTAAATTAAGCATCAAAAGGGTCGCGACAATGTATTTTTTCATTTAATATTCCGTTATTCTAAAATTTTAAGAGTTATTAATATTTTACGCGAGGCGGTGTCACGAATATTCCGGACCTCTTCGAATGTTTCAGCTTCCACATTGAACGCAAAGAAGAAGACATTGTTTTCTTTTTCAACATAGCCGACAAGCCAGCCGATATATTTTCCGTTATCGGTTTCCCCCGTACCGGTTTTGAATTTCATTATTGAGCGGGGGTGTTTTTCTTTGGAGAGAATTTTTTTGACAATATCTGTGTTCCGTTTTGAGAACGGAAGCTTATATTCATAGAATTGTTTTAAAAAAGAGAGCTGCTCGTCTGCCGATATTTTAAGGGAATTATCCAGCCAGAACTCCTCCACCTTATCCCCTATAACATTATTTCCGTAATTAAAAGATTTGAAATATCTCCCGTACGCCTCGCGGCCAACGCGGCGGGCAAGTTCCTGATAATAGGGGACCGAGGAGATTTTTATTGCCGAAGCAAGAGTATTGTCCCTGTTCCAGTCTTTATTCCATCTTTTTATTCCATCCCACTTAATAATGAAATTTTCATCTGCTATTACTCCGGACTCCAGGCCAATCAATGAATTCGGGATTTTAAAAGTCGAAGCAGGCAAATACCTTTCCGCGCACCGTTTTTTATTATATCTGAAATATTTCCCATCCGAATTATCCAGCATCACAAATGCAGCTTTGTAGCCTTTCATAATCTTATCAACAGAAAGGGAATCGGCCGGCTGATCATGGGGGACTGGTTTAATTACAGAGTGCGATAAAAGCAATACTGCGAGTAATATTCTTGTCGGCTGAGGGATAATCCGGGAAGTAAAATTCGCATTCATTTAATATACCGGTTTGAAAAGCGGATTAACATCACACACGCGCCAATATGAAATTGCATTCACACATAGCAAAGATTATTTATCCTTGAACGATTTAATATAGTTCTTTGTAAACTCGCTCAATACAAGATTGCCGCTTATCTCGGCACGTTTCTCAAGCAGTTCTTCCCAATTTTCGGTCCCTTCCCAAAATATTTTTTTCATTTGGGAAATTGCTTCGGGATTGCACCAGGCAACCTTATTGGCGAGAGCCGAGACCGCCTCATCCAGATCGTGATTGTTGGCAAACACTTTTGTAAATAATCCGCTCTGCTTTGCCCAGAATGCGTCGTGCCATTCCGCGTCTATGGACATTGCTATGAATGCGGCTTTGCCTATTTTCCGTTCTATCACGGGTCCAACCACAAACGGGCCTATTCCAAGCATCAGCTCGCTGAGGCGGACCGAGGCTTCGTTTAATGCAATTGTATAATCCGCCGCCGCAATAATTCCGACCCCCCCGCCGACTGCCTTTCCCTGAACACGGGCTACGATAAACTTCGGACAATTTTTCATTGCGTTTATAAGCCGGGCA
>JBAYWA010000404.1:0-2603 GCA_041674325.1 Melioribacteraceae bacterium
CAATTTTCCTCCTTCGCCTTTCGCGCAAGGAATGCCGATCCGTTAAGACCCTGTTCTTCACCGGAAAATGCGACAAATAAAATGGTTGACTGAAATTTTTGCTTGCTCATTACACGCGCAAGCTCAATTACCGCGGCCACACCGCTCGCGTCATCGTTTGCACCGGGAGCAAAGCCGGTGGTATCATTCGTTTCTCCGTTGCGGGAATCGAGATGACCTCCTACAATAAATATTCTTTTATCATCGGAATCTGTTCCTTTTAATGATGCCACAACATTCGTCAGTAAAGTTTTTCTTGTAATCCTTCTCCCGTCCGGCTCCAACATAACCGAATCGAGTTTCACCGTTAATCGTCCCTCCGATCCCGCCGTGAATTTTTCCAATTCATTTTTTACCCAGAGGCACGCGGCGCCAATACCCTTCTCTTGTTCAACTCTGCTGCTTAAAGTGTGGCGCGTCTTAAATTCAACCATCTTCCGGATCGATTTTTCAATATTGGATGCCGAGATCTCTTCCGCCATCGCGGATATCTTTGCGTTGCGCCGGATGACCGGAATTTGGCCAAAGTGCGTTGAATAGGCTGTCAGGATTAAAATCAAAACCAAAAATGATAACGATATTCTTCTCATCTTTTCTCCGCTCTTGTAAATAAAGCATTCCCGATAAACTGAGTACAAAATACATCGAATTTGTTTTGAAGGAAAGATGAAACCGCAATCCAATTTCTATTTTAAAATAGAGCTTTGAGTGTTGCAGGAATCGGATTATTTTAAGAAGCGGAAATCAATCAATCGGGTGACCATATGAAAAACTTCATCTCTCTGCTATTAACATTCGCCCTCTCCTCTTATTCTGCAACTGCTCAGAAAAATACGACTCTCAATCTTGCCGAGAGCTGGAAATTTATAGCCGCGGATAAAAACGAGTTTTCAAAAATTGATTATAACTATATGGGATGGGGAGAGATACGTATCGACAGGAACTGGGAGAATCAGGGTCACGAGAACTATGACGGCTATGCGTGGTATCGAATCAGGGTATTAATTCCTTCTTCGCTGAAAAGGGACGCGATACTGAAAGACTCGCTGAAAATATTTTTAGGAAAGATTGACGATTACGATCAATCTTTTATCAACGGAAAAATTTTCGGCATCAACGGGCGGAATGTGGAGGAGGGCTCGCCTATTGATGATTCATTCATGAAGGAACAACCTATTCCCTGGAATAAAAACAGAAACTATACTCTCTCTTGCGGGGATCCGCGGATCTATTGGGATAAAGAAAATGAAATTGCAGTCCGAGTTTACGATCAGGGAGGCGCCGGAGGAATGTTCAGCGGCGGGGCTTTCATAAAAATGATTGAACTCGGTGATTATCTCAAGCACGATTTCGGCCGGGTTCAATTCGAACTGAAAAAAGGGAAACTTTCTAAATCCATCTCCTTGAAAAATGTCTCCTCTCTCTACCCGATTGAAGGAAAATTTATAATCAGAGCCGAAGAAAAAATAGACGGAAAAGTATTCTACGAAAAGAAATACACGCTGAATTTAAGACCGGAGACCTCTCAGAATTTCTCCTATTCATTTGCAAACCGTAACCGGCCAACTGTCGTAAAATATCTGTTTGAATACACTAAAGGCGGAACGGAATCTGTTTTTACTGATGAAGCACCTTATGTATTGACTCCGCCGGAGTCTTCATTACCGAAGATCAATGGAGCTAAAGTTTACGGACAGAGGCCGAAGATGCCGTTTCTTTACACAATTGCGGCTACCGGAATCAGGCCGATGACGTTTGAAGCTTCAAACCTTCCCCCCGGACTGGAGCTCGATAAGAAAACTGGAATTATCACCGGCTCGGTTTCGGAGACGGGAATCTATAAGGTGAAATTATCGGCCAGAAATAAAATCGGGTCAGCAGAAGGGGAAATAAAAATTATTATCGGAGATAAGATTGCGCTTACACCCCCCATGGGGTGGAACAGCTGGAATGTATGGGGACTCGCGATTGATCAGAATAAAGTAATAGCCTCGGCAAAGGTTTACAAAGAGAAGGGATTAATGAATCACGGATGGACGTATATAAATATAGACGACGGATGGGAGATACCGGGAAATTCTTCGGATCGCAAGCGGGATGCAAATGGCGATATCATCTGCAATTCGAAATTCCCCGATATGAAAGCGCTTGGAGACAGCATTCATTCTCTCGGATTAAAATTCGGGATTTACAGTTCACCCGGACCTCTTACATGCGGCGGATATACGGGCAGCTATCAGTACGAAATCAATGACGCGCGGGCCTATGCTTCATGGGGTATCGATTATCTTAAATATGACTGGTGTTCCTACGACGAGATTGCAGAGAACCATTCGCTTACCGAATTGAAGAAACCCTATTATATAATGCGCGATGCACTGAATAATGTGAACCGTGACATTGTCTTCAGTCTTTGCCAGTACGGAATGGGAAATGTATGGGAATGGGGAGGCAGCGTGGGGGGCGAATTGTGGCGCACTACCGGAGATATTACGGATACATGGCAGAGCATGAGCGAAATCGGATTCGGCCAGATTGAGAACGCGAAGTATGCACGCCCCGGC
>JBAYWA010000405.1:0-2601 GCA_041674325.1 Melioribacteraceae bacterium
AAGAAACCGAATATTGGTTAAAATTATTAAAAGAATTTTCAGTATTAGATGATAAAGAATTTAGTAGTTTAATAAATGATTGCGATGAATTAATACGATTACTGATCTCGATTCTACAAAAATTAAAAGAGTAATCAATTCGCAATTATAAATTCGCAATTTTCAATTACAAAGAGGTTATTATGTCGACTTACCCCACAAAACGTTTGCGCAGATTAAGATATAATCCGACTGTGCGCGATCTGGTGCGTGAAACTATTCTTACAAAAAAAGATTTGATCTACCCGCTTTTCGCAGTTCACGGACAAAATGTGAAAAATGAGATCAAATCAATGCCGGGCGTCTATCAGATGTCCGTTGATGTGCTTACAGAAGAATGCAGAGAGCTCGAAAAACTCGGCATCCCCGCGGTAATCCTTTTTGGTATTCCCGAGCATAAAGATGAAGTGGGCTCTGAGGCTTACGATTCAAACGGAATTATTCAAAAGGCAGTACGCGCTATCAAAAAAGCAACAAAGAAACTGGTTGTAATTACTGACGTCTGCTTATGCGAATATACATCTCACGGACACTGCGGAGTACTTGACGGTGAAAGAATTCTGAATGACGAGACTGTTGAATTGCTTGTTAAAGAGTCAGTTTCTCACGCGGAAGCGGGAGCTGATATTATTGCACCTTCGGATATGATGGACGGACGAATTGGCGCAATCCGAAAAGCCCTCGACGCTAAAGGATTTACAGAAATTCCGGTAATGAGTTATGCAGTAAAGTACGCTTCGGGTTATTACGGACCATTCAGAGACGCTGCTGAATCAACTCCGGCATTCGGCGACCGCCGCTCTCATCAGATGGATATCGCAAACGCAAATGAGGCTATCCGTGAAGCCGAGAGCGATATCGATGAGGGAGCAGATATTATAATGGTTAAACCTGCCGGGGCTTATCTGGATATAATTTGGAGAGTTAAAGAAAAATTCGGAATGCCGACTGCGGCATATCAGGTCAGCGGTGAATTTGCTATGATTAAAGCGGCCGGAAAAAACGGCTGGATAGATGAAGAGCGTGTTATGATTGAATCGCTGATAGCAATTAAAAGAGCCGGCGCCGATATGATACTCACATATTTTGCAAAGGATGTAGCTAAATATCTGGATAAGAACTGATTTAATCGCATTGATTCTGACCACGCGCTGTAAATTATGAGATACAAGTGCGGGAGACGGGTCGCTGGTTTGTAAATGAGTTGTTGAAAATAAATTTTCATCGGGAAGGGAATCATTTCCAATACAAATTTAGTTACCGAAAATAATCCTTCCTCCAGGGAAAAGCCGAAATTAAGCTGGCAGGCAACATTTGCTGGATTGCGGCATCGGAATTACCGCCTCTGGTTTATCGGACAGATAATTTCATTATTCGGATCCTGGATGCAAATGACCGCACAGGCCTTTTTCATCTTTGAATTAACCCGCTCCCCCGCATTTCTCGGTTATGCAGGTTTCGCAAATGGATTGCCATCGTGGCTCTTTATGCTCTATGGCGGCGTTATTGCCGACCGGTTCTCGCGTAAGAGTATCCTTATAATTACACAATCGATTATGATGCTTCTGGCGTTTATTCTGGCCATCCTCACTTTCACCCAAAATATTGAACCGTGGCAAATTATTTTGCTCGCTTTTCTGCTTGGAATTGCAAATGCTTTCGATGCGCCCGCACGCCAGGCATTTGTTAATGAACTTGTTCCCAAGGAGGATCTTCTCAATGCTATCGCGCTGAACTCAATGATGTTTCATACTGCGGCTGCAGTGGGACCCGCTGTAGCGGGCATTACGTATGCGGCTTTCGGTCCCGGATGGTGTTTTACAATTAATGGAATATCTTTTATTGCGGTAATCTATAATTTAAAAAAGATGAAGATCGCACCCGCTTTAAGAAGAGACGGCAGAAAATCGGTGGCCAAAGAATTAACGGACGGATTAAAATACCTAAAAACACAAAAGCAGATTTTGCTGATTATGCTGATCGTTTCATTCTCGACTTTATTCGGATTGAGCATTGCAACACTTTTCCCAGCCTGGGCGGTTGAAATATTGAAAGGGGATGCCGCGACAAACGGACTGCTTCAGGCGGCACGCGGAGTCGGGGCGGTCATCTGTTCGCTTGCAATTGCATCGTTCAGCAGAAATCTGGCAAGGGGCAAGGTTCTGATATCTGGACTGATTTCGCTGCCTCTCTTCATGCTAATATTCGCAGTCAATAGCTCTTTTATAATTTCATCCCTCGTTCTGGTTGGAATTGGCGCTGGAATCATAGCGGTAAATAATCTCTCGAACGGATTGACGCAGACCCTCGTTTCAGAGGAATTCCGCGGAAGAGTTATGGGTGTCTACAGTTTTAGTTTCTTCGGATTTATGCCGCTTGGTGCTTTGTGGATTGGAATGCTGGCTGAACATTATGGTTCTCCAACGGCGATTATAATAAACGCAATAATTCTATCTGTCTTCACTGCAATTATCTGGTTTTTTTCGTACGGTTTGAGAGAAAAATCTTGAATCTTATACGTTAAAATGGGCATGTATACCAAATTTATTCATCAATCCGCAG
>JBAYWA010000406.1:0-2595 GCA_041674325.1 Melioribacteraceae bacterium
ACCAGCAGGATCTCGACCGCCTGCGCGCTGATGTACAGACAATTCGAATTCCGTCCGACAGACAGATACTCCATATAATTCCGGAGGAATTTTCGGTTGATCATCAGGGAGGCATTGAGGATCCGATCGGAATGTGCGGTTCGAGGCTTGAAGCCGTAAATCACGTAGTGCTGGCGTCAATTCCGGCAATTCAGAATATTAAAAAATCGGTTGAACGCGCCGGTTATATTGTGAAAGATTATGTCCTTCAGCCGATTGCTTCCAGTTTTGCGGTTCTCGAAGAGAATGAAAAGGATCTGGGTGTTCTGCTTATCGATATAGGCGGCGGAACAACTGACATCGCGATTTTTCACAGAAGAGCTATCAAGCATACAAAAGTTGTAGGAGTAGCTGGTAATCAGGTAACTAATGATATACGCGAGACATTGGGTATTGTAACCGCAGACGCGGAAAAACTGAAAAAAGAACACGGCTTTGCGACAGAACATGCAATTATAAGAGATGAAGAAATTTATATAAAGGGAGTCGGCGGAAGAGGCAATGTGAAAATTCCACTCTCGCTTCTGACTCAGATAATAAGTGTCAGAATGAGGGAGTTATTCTCAATCATCGATAACGAGCTCCGTCATTCAGGATTCAAAAGCAAAATTAAAGCAGGCGTAGTACTTACAGGCGGCGGTTCGCTGCTAAGAGGATGTACGGAATTAGCGGAAGAAGTTTTTGGGATGCCTGCCCGCATTGGCGTCCCGCTCGATCTCGGATCGGGACTCTCGAGCGAAGTTGAAAGTCCGGAATTTGCCACAGTCGCCGGACTGCTCCGCGGCATACCCGGAAGCAGGTCGGAAAATTTTACAACGGTAAAGACTTCCGGTAGGGATAGCAAATTAAACATCGGCAAAACATTTAAGAAAATTCAAGAATTCTTTGATAAACTATAAATCAAATACCACAACAAGGAGGAATCATGTCAACTAATTCAGAAAAACGGCCCCGCTTCATCACACTGGAAACTCAACGTCCAATGTCGGCTCAGCTCAAAGTAGTTGGAATCGGCGGCGGAGGCTGCAATGCAATTGATAGTATGATCGAGCGGGGATTGACGGGAGTGGAATTTATTGCCGTTAATACTGATGCACAGGTTCTGGAAGAGAGTCTCGCTTCCCAGAAGATTCAGATAGGCACAAATGTAACAAGAGGGCTGGGCGCGGGAGCGGATCCCAACGTAGGAAGAAAATCCGCTGAAGAGGACAGAGAAAAAATCACACGCCATCTTGAAGGAGCGGATATGGTATTCGTTACATCCGGAATGGGCGGCGGAACAGGAACCGGCGCTGCTCCTATTGTTGCTTCGATAGCAAAAAGTATGGGTGCTCTTGTAATAGGAATTGTTACAAAACCGTTCGGATGGGAAGGGAAGCAGAGAATGAAAAATGCCGACGAGGGAATCGCGGACCTGAAACAATATGTGGACAGTTTGATAGTGATTCCAAACGGAAGAATACTCAGTATTATTGATACGGCAACAGCAGCCAAGGCGGCATTCAATAAACCGAATGAAATTTTGTATGAAGCAACCAGAGGTATCGCAGATATCATTACGGTTAAAGGAATTATTAATGTCGATTTTGCCGATGTCCGCACAGTAATGAGAGACAGCGGTCAGGCATTGATGGGATGCGGAATCGCGAGCGGAGAAAACCGCTCGGTTGAGGCAGCGCAGAAAGCAATCTCCTCGCCGCTACTCGAAGGCGTTTCAATCAAAGGCGCAAAAAATATTCTTCTCAATGTTACCGGTCCAACCAACATGACAATGCAGGAAGTTGAAGCGGGCAATAACGTGATCTTTGAAGCCGCGGGCGAAGAAGCAAATGTAATCTTCGGAACGGTTATTAAAGACCAAATGAATGAATATGTCTCTTATACCGTAATTGCAACCGGTTTCGAAACGAAAGCCAGCGCTAATCCTATCAGCAATCTGAAAACAGAAAAAGCCGAACGGAAACAGCAGGAGAAAAAAGTTGCCAATTACAGCGGCTTCTCAATCAAAAAAGGTGAATTCAACCTTGACAACAATGCCGATCTTAATGTTCCGACAATTGCTCGTTTGAAGAAACCAACATTCGATCTCTTCGATCAGGGTTCTATTGATGCCGGATTCAAAACAGAGCATAACGATTATAACGAAAATGATTACTATACAAACAAAACACGGGATGAAGAGGACAGCTCTTCATTTTTGAGAAAGATTATGGATTAAACTTTATGGATTAAGAGAATAATTTATGAAGAGGTCATATGAACGGATTAATATTACTTAGTGCGTTGCTTCTTTTTATTATACTCTTTACGCCTAAGGCAAAAAAAATAATTAAGAGCTTTAGATAGAGCGGCATTTACTGTTGTTTCTTTACAGGCCGTATTGGTTTTCTCCTTGTTGTGGTAAACTAGATATGAAAACCAGTGCGGTCTTTATTTTATCAGGGCATTAATCATTTTTCTTTTGTCGCCGGAATTACTAATTTTGATAATCATAACAATCCAGACCACAATGAAAAAAATACTATTAGCTCTGCTTATTTTTCTCTCATCCCGCTC
>JBAYWA010000407.1:0-2594 GCA_041674325.1 Melioribacteraceae bacterium
GATATCCGCGGAGTGATCGAGCTCTCTAACTACTGCAGTCAGAATTGCCTTTACTGTGCCAACCGTGACGATAACTATAAATTATTGCGCTATAGGATGAATCCAGATGAGATAATTAAGACTGCTCAGATAATTTCCAATTTAGGTATTCAGGATGTGGTTCTTAAGTCGGGGGAGGATCATTATTTTGATACGGATATGATGGCATATATAATCTATCAGATTAAACAGAAAGCTAATGTGGCTGTAACTTTAAGTCTTGGCGAGAGGGGATTTGATGAGTACCGAACATGGAAGATTGCCGGAGCCGACCGTTATCTTTTAAAACATAGAACAGCAAATCCCATTAATTATGCGGAATATCATAAAGGTCATAAACTGGATGACCGGATTTCTCAATTACGTTTTTTGAAAACGATCGGCTATCAGACCGGCTCAGGTAACATAGTCGGACTTCCACTGCAGAATCCGGGGGATATAGCCGATGATCTGATTCTTTTTAAATTACTCGATCTGGATCTGATCTCAATAGCACCATTTATTCCGTCAGTTGACACACCGTATCAAAACAGGGAGGAGGGTAATATGGAATTGCTTTTAAAGACATTAGCGGTCGCCAGACTTCTTTTAAGGAATGTTCATATTGCCGTTTCAGTTGATACTGATTACGCGAATTTCAACATCACTGAAAATGAGCTGAATACGGGAGCTGATGTTCTAATGCCGGATCTTACACCGCCTCACTACAGCGATCAGCAGAAAATATTCAGGAATAGAAGCAGATCAGCAGCCGGACCGATCGAAAAAGCTGTTCTGATTCAAAAAAGTATAGAGGCAATAGGAAGGAAATTATCATCGGGAAGAGGTGATTCCATCAAAAATCCTTCAAATCTTACTATATAAAGAATTACCTTTCCTCTCATTCGTATAAGATTGTATATTTGCCGCCGGGAAAATCAAAAATATTAAAGGATTAGTATGAAAAAAGTTTTTACCCTTTTTACATTTACAATGCTTCTTATTACAGCCTGCAGTTCAAATAAAGACAAAGAGTTGTTCGATTCAGCGTCCGCTAAGGCAAAGGCGAAAAATTATTCCGAGGCGCTCAAGGATTATCAGAAAATAATTGATGAATATTCTTCAAGCGATCAGGCGGCGGAAAGTTATTTTGCGATTGCCGCGATGTACCATATGTACCAGATACCTAATATTTCGAATGAGGAATCTCTAAAAAAAGCGGTTTCATATTATCATAAATTATTCGAAGAGTTTCCGGATAATGAAAAAGCAGCCAAAGCATTATTTATGGCGGCTTTTATAGAAGCAAATGATTTAAATCAGATTGATAAGGCCAGAAATTCTTACCAGGCCTTTCTATCGGAATATCCCAATCATGAATTGGCATCACAGGCGAAGTTAGAAGTCAGCAACTTGGGCAAAACACCGGAAGAAATTCTTCAAAACAAAGCGGCCGCAAAATAGTGTCTGTAAAATCAGAAGATTACAAAAAGTTTTTAGATCCGGTTGTAATCTCCAAACTAAAGACTTTAGAACTCCGCGCACGGATGGTGGTGGAAGGATTCAAAGTGGGGCTCCACCGTAGCCCCTACCACGGTTTCAGCATAGAATTCAGCGAGCATCGCCCTTATATGCAGGGCGATGCGCTGAAAAATGTTGACTGGAAAGTTTACGCGAAAAGCGAAAAATATTTTATAAAACAATTCGAAGAAGAAACAAATCTTATCTGTAATATTTTCATCGACATTAGCCGGTCGATGAATTTTATGCATTCCTCGAAAATCACAAAACTTGAATACGCAAAAACGCTTGCCGCTTCTCTTGCCTATGTGATGATAGATCAGCAGGATTCCGTGGGACTCACGGTCTTTTCGGACAAAATCCATTCATTCCTTCCGCCAAAATCGAACCGTGTTTATCTTAAAAAAATATTGACGGCTCTGAGCCAGATTGCACCGGACGGAACAACGAGAACGGCCAGATGTTTATACTCTATGGCGGATAAGATCAGAAAGAGAGGATTGACGATAATTATCTCGGATTTCTTCGATGATATCGATTCAATACTCACTGCTTTGAAACATATTCATTATAAGAAGAATGAAGTGATAGTATTTCAAATCCTCGATCCGATCGAGAAAAATTTCGGATTTGAACGTGACTCTATCTTTGTGGATATGGAAACCGGGGAACAGCTGACAACTCAGCCGCACCAGATCCAGAGAGCATATCAGCAGGCGATGAATGAATACCTTCACAAATTAAAAAACGAATGTCTGAATTTCGGAATTGAATATAATCTTATAGATACAAGTCAGCCGTTCGATGAAGCGTTAATCGGTTACTTCGCAAAAAGAGCCAGATTGAATTAGCTGCTACAATCTTTTGGTGAAGTAAGGATGTTTTGTGTGAGGTACTCACTATGATGAATAAAAACAATCTTCCCGGACTTATGCATAAGAAATATTTTTTCCTGATTTTATTTCTGCCTTACTATTGCATAGCTCAGGTAAAGACCAACGATTCAATTCCGCGTGATCCGAAATATCCTTCGCATTGGTGGACTCATGTTCAGA
>JBAYWA010000408.1:0-2588 GCA_041674325.1 Melioribacteraceae bacterium
CGACTTTAAAAGGATTTCTTCTGTTAAAGATGAATTATTTTGAGCGGAGATTTTAATAAACGAAGAGAAAATTAAAATATTAATTATCATGGAGAGCGAGATAACGGAATTAGCAATCCACACGGCAGAGTTCCTTTAAAGTTTGTTTTCCATTGGTTAGAAAAAAACTAATTAAAAATAGTTCAAAAATTGAACAATGAACAAATGTCAGATCATTAACGGGAGAAGGAGAAACAACCGCGGCTATTAATCAATTGCCGAAAGCATAACAATATAAGTCCCTCCGCCTCGATGAGAAACATGGCGCGGTGTTAAATTATAATCATCCACACAAATTTGGCAAGTATCGCAAAATCCTTTGAGCGGAGCCTATTTTCAGTCGAAAGAAGATGATTTATAACGAGGTAAAAATCACTTCCTACTTTCGGTTTCCAATTAATGCGGAAGTTAATGTTCACTTCATTGTCTTCATTGTTCCACTGTGTAAAAATTGAAGAAGCCACTTTAGTCGAAAAACTGTAAGTAAGCCGCGAGCCAATCTCGTGCGTATTCAGGCTTTTATTATTAATGTTTATCTGGTTGAAGGAGTAATCTCCCGAAACCGTAAGGTGCTGATTGGCTATGAGGGAAATCTCCGAAGCAAATGACTTTCTGGACCCATTATAATATCCGCCCCAGCTATATTCAACCTCTGCAAATACACTTCTTGAGGGGGAAGTGTCTATGAATACGCCATGAGTTGTATACCAGTAATCTCCCGCCGGTATTTGTGTCCCGTTGAATATTTCAAAAGGTTCAACCGGTTTATCGAATGTTCTATGCACACTTATTCCAAACTGGTCTCCGGATTCGGTTTCAATTTCAAGAGGGGAGAATGTAAACTGAGCGGATTGAAGAATGCCGCTGTCGTCAAAGTACAAGCTCGATTCTAAAAGTTCGAAAGCCAGCTTCTTTATTCCGAATTGATTGATGCGCGGGGCAATTTGCAGGTCATAAGTTAACTGCTGGAAGCTTTTTCTTGAAACAAATCCCATGGATGGATTAAATCCTCCTTGTATAAATCTGTAGCCGAGATATGTGTCTATCAGATCATTGGGATAATCGACAAAGAAGTTTCCCGCCCAGGAATTTTTTGCTCCTTCCTTTTCCTCTGTCTTCGCAACCCCGGCATGAATAATCAGGTTCTTATCGCCGAGGAAATTATTGAATTCAAAATTCATATCTGTCCCGATAGCGCTGTTATATCCTTTGCCGGAGAGTTTATTTGTAAAAAGAATCCCGATTGAGGATGATCCGAACAGATCGTATTTGGCGCGCGCCACTGAATAGTTTGTCGTGGGTTCTTCGTCTTTTGGGGCAGTCTGCATATTAATTGCGCCGATTTCGAAATTGCCGACGCGTCCCACAAGTTTAGCTCCGGCAATAATCGGTATCTGTTTCCCGCTGCCGATGCCGATTCTTCTGCTGTAGAAAAGATTATCGCTGCCCCCCAGATTAAAATCGAAAGTTCTCATCCCCTCAAGGAAGAATTCCCTCTTCTCCGGAAAAAACAAGGGAAAGCGGGAAAGATTGATCCTTGCTCGGTCGCTCTCCACTTGCGCAAAATCTGTATTTACCGTTACATCCAGGGAAAGTGTTTCCGTTACCCCATATTTTACATCGAGTCCCGGTTCATAAATATATTTTTTATCCCCGTTAATGAATTGGGCGCCGGCAGTGAAATAGGGCTTAAGATAGATCGGATTTCCCCGCTGAATTTTTTCTATTCCCGTCAAATCACCCGACTCTGAAATTTTCATCAGTCCCGAATTCTGCCCCGACGATGTCCAGAGAACGGTTTCGTTTTTTCTGCGGATGCCCCGTTCAATGTTAAAACCCCAGATCTGTTTTTCTTGATTGTAAAATTTAAAAGTTGAGAAGGGGAATCGAAATTCAGCGCTCCAGCCGTTATTAAGAATTTTACATTCAACTTCCCAAATTCCGTTCCACGCCTCATTAAAACCGTTCATCTCAAATCCGGTCAACAGCGCATCATCCTGTGATCCGAGCGGATTTGTGCCAAACCAGTATGCCGAACGGTTATCGTTAAAAGTATCAAATATAATTTTTACGTTATCGTCTGCGCTTATAAATCCGTCCCATTTGAGTTCACGGGCAATAATTTTATCGGGTTCGTCGTCATAGCAGATCACTCCAATATACAGATATTCGTCATCATAGATTATTTTTGCCTCAGTTTGAAGTGAGGGGATTGCTCCGGCTACCGGTTCCTGCTGCAGAAAATTCCTGATCGGAATAGCATTATCCCAGACGGCATCATCAATCGCTCCGTCTATTTGTGGAGCGGTTGTTACTCTTACAGCCTTGACCGTTTTTTTTGTTTGTGCCGAAAGGAAAAAGAGAGGTAAAAAGAATAAAAGGAGGAAAAAAAATCTTTTTGGAGGAGGAATAAGAAACTGTAAAAACCGCATCGATCACCAGTCATAATAATTTATGTGGAAAAATAGGAAAGATTGAGTTAGAGGGGAGCGAAATAAATGTTAATAAATGTTAATGGTTATTTAAATTGAATCTGTAAGTTTTTTCGA
>JBAYWA010000409.1:0-2588 GCA_041674325.1 Melioribacteraceae bacterium
AAAAAATATTTTTTGAACAGAATGATAAATTCAGAACCGAATTTGAGTATCACAAGGGACGCAAACTTTCGGAGTATGAGTGGCTTGTGACTACTATCGACTTTGTTACACGGCACCATTTCTTTACCGATTTTTCTATCAGAAATTTTTCCGATCAGAAAAGTGAAAACCTTAAACTCCTTCAGGAGCAGCTTGACCGGCTGACCAATCAATCCAAAATTTCTTAACACAAACTCCCGTCCTTAATTCCATATGAAAAAACTTTTCCTAATCAGACATGCTAAATCCAGCTGGGATAACCAGGATCAGACAGATATAGATCGCACTTTAAATAAGAAAGGAATGGCCGACGCTCCGATGATGGCTAAGTTTTTACAGGAGAGTAAAAACCATCCCGATCTGCTGATTAGCAGTCCGGCAATCCGCGCGCTTACAACAGCTCAGATATTTGCCGCGCAATTCGGAGTGAATCCGGAAGTGATTGTAACCGACTCCCGGATTTATGAAGCAGGAATGCGTGAACTTATGAGTGTTGCACGGGAACTGGAGAACAGATATGAATCGGTATTTCTCTTCGGCCACAATCCGGGTTTAACCTCTTTCACTAATCTGCTCGGTAATAAATTTTTTCCGGAGATGCCCACCTGCGCAATAGCGGGGATTGAATTTGAGTTGAATTCATGGTTGGAAATTGAGAGAGGTACCGGAAGAGTGTTTCTGTTCGATTACCCGATGAAACATTCAAAATGATTATTTGACCAGTTTCGATACGGCTTTAAATTCATCCGTTCCGCACACTTCAAGCAGTTCAAAAAGGACAGATTCCGTCAGAGTTATTTCGGCTCCGTTCTTCTCCATCCTTCTTAGAGCAGTTTCATAATCGAATTTTCTGCGTGACGATACCGCGTCGGCAGCTACATGAACCTGAAAATCAATTGCCAGAAGATCCAATACCGTCTGTGTCACGCAGACGTGAGCTTCAATTCCGCACACAACAATCTGTTCAATCCCTTTTTTGCTGAATTGTTCAAAAAGATCTCCAGCCCCGGAACAGCTGAATGTCATTTTGTTTATCGCCTCAAGCGGTTCAAGAGCGGATTTAATTCGTGATTCGGTAACGCCCAATCCCTTAGGATACTGTTCGGTAAAGTAGACGGGCAGATTCATGATTTTAAAACCGTTTATCAGTTTGATTGAATTCTCTACCACTCGCCCGTTTTCAAATATGACGGGAAGAATTCTTTCCTGGATATCGATTACCAGAAGCGCCGCATTTTTTCTTCGAGCTGTTTTTTGATGTTGGTTCATAAATGTAAAGGTTTTTTGTTATCAATTTTCTTAACGTCACGCCAAATTATTTTAATCGTAACACCTGTATTACAACCTTTCTATTATCAATTATAAAACTGACTGTTGCGGACAAATTCTCAATGCTGAATTAATAGATAGGGTTCATTCCGTATTTACCGCACGAGTACATCATCAGCACGGAAGCCAGATCGATCGCGGCGCGTTTTTCATCATCTTCCGCTATAACCAGATCGTACACTTCGGCGATGAATTTCATATTCAGAAGTATTTTTTTCAATTCGGAATACGTCGGCTCACCGTGCCAGTTGGCTACCCGTTTAATCAGGTTCTCTTCATTGCGCCGCAGAAATTCGGAAAAGGTTATGATGTTGTAGCTTAATTTTGTTCTCGGTTTGCAGATTGTTATAAGATCGTTTGTATATTGATCCCACTTTTTGGCAATATCCTCATTCTTATCATACATAACTTCTTTAGCGTTATCTAGTGAAAATTTTGCGCGCGTCTGCACTTTGAATTTCGGAATCAGCGCATAGCCGTCAAAACTTTTTATCCCCGTACCTTTTTCCACATATTTCCATCTCCGGGCCAGCTGAGCGGATGTAAGAATACCGACGACCTTATCCAATTCACTGTCTATTACTACAAATTTTCCCTGCTGATAATTTACGACTGTACACCAATGCTCCCAGTTTTTAACGCTCAAAATGCAGGGATGACCTTTTTTGAGTTCGCTTATCAGCATTCTGCGTGCGTCATCGGGATTGCTGGATTGAAAATGTTTAAGCTTGCAGCTGAATCTCCGAGCCGCACGCGATAGTCCAATCTCATCAGTTCCGGACCACCAGGTGCTTCCCGCGATTATTCCAATCTGATCTTCATCTTTAAATATTCCAAGCATCACAAGCGAATACTTTAAAGCGAACGGTCCGCACTGATACTTGTTTGGTTGTGGATAGAAACTCATTTAGTAAAAAACCTGTTGATCATGTGTGAGGACAAAAATAACAAAACTTTTGATATGCAAAACAAATTTGTATAACTTTCAAAAAAAAAATAGGGATTTAATGAAAGTTGCCATCGTTTTTAATGAAGTCAATCCTGAGATCTATGAAACCGTTAAAAGAAGCTCTAAAGGACTGGATTTTAAGCCGGTCTTCGATATGCAGAGCCTGAACCCAATAACCGAGTTCGAGTATATGGCTAAATCGCTGCAAAAAGCAGGTTATGAGGCATATACATTCAATATTATGGACAGCATTCAGAATTTTATCAAGGAC
>JBAYWA010000410.1:0-2585 GCA_041674325.1 Melioribacteraceae bacterium
AAACCGGTATATAAATATTTACTCTGAATATATTATTTTCTTTCTGAATAGTCAGCAGATTTTCCTGATTATAAATAAGTTTCAATCTATTACGTATATTCTTCAGACCTATTCCTTCCCCTTTCCTGGGAATAGAATCGGGATCAAAATTATTTTCAACGGTAATCTTAAAATATTCTTTTTCCATTCCGCATGAAAGTCTGATAGTGACTTTATCCAGGCTTTCATAGACCCCGTGTTTAATTGCATTCTCGAATATCGGCTGGAGAATCATGCTCGGCACTTCCAGCTCCTTGCATTCATCCTTTATCTCATCAATAAATTCAAACTTCTCCGCGAAACGGACTTTCTCTATATCCATATAAAGTCTAGCGTTATTTATCTCCTCTATCAGCTTGTTCTTCTGTTTTTCATTCTTGGAAAGTATACTTCTTAAAAATGAGGAGAGCTTGATCGTCATCTCCTGCGCCTGCGGAGGATTTGAAATTGTAAGCGAGCTGATCGAATTCAAACTGTTGAATATGAAATGCGGGTTGATCTGGTACTTAAGCGATTTCAATTCGGACTCTTTCACTAACGCGTTAAGCTCCGACTCCTTCAATAATTTTTCCTGGAAATTCGTATAGTAAATAATCACATAGTCGACCGAAATAATCACAATATAGAAAAGCATTCCTATCAGAAATCTCCACACCAAGGATTTGCTTATAAATTCGAGATACTCTTTTTCACCTGTCAGTAAGTTGATAACAATATAATATCCGGCAAGCACCCATAATCCGGATGTTATTACAGCTGCTGCAAGGTGGTTAAAAAATACTTTTGCAGTTGAATAATTCTCAAGCGAATTGAAACTGACTGTGAACCAGAAACTTAGTCCGAGCGCCATGTAGAGAAAATTAAACACAAGACTGTCGCAGTAAGCATCGAATAATTTTACATCCAGAAAGGCCGTTAATAAAACTACCTGGGTCTGCGATATAAAAAACCAGATGCTGAAATAAAGTGCCCGGATTTTTTTATTACTGATAAACGGATTACTCATTTTTCAACCATTAATTATTAATATAACAATTCACCGCCGCCGAAAAGCGTAACGCCTTTAATTATCAGAATTCCCTCGCTGGGTTCCTCGTGTTTGTAACTGCTGTACCGTTTATCTTCAAACCCGCCGAAAATGGATGTGACATTGAGAAGCACTTTCCAATGGGGAGGAACGTGGAGTTCTGCCCCTCCGAAAATTGTTGTCAGTTCAAGAGTGTTCTCGCCGGGAGCCAGTTTTGACTGCGACAGGTCGATCTTTGTCCCGCCGAAGATCGTAGTAATTTTACCGCCCCTGAAATTATCCGATCTGATTATTTTATTGACTGAATTAAAGATGCTGGATTCATCCAGAAGATCGTTCTGCTGGAACGAAGCTTTGGATTCTTCATGAATCCGTCCGTCCGAATTTATGTTTTTGTCCGATGGACTATTTTCGTTCTTCCTGAACACAAGCCACAATCCGGCAAAGAGAAGCAGTATCGGCCACAGATCTCCAAAATCAAACTCTGAGAAGAATGGGAAGTGTTTCAGCAGGCCAAATGCTCCTATTCCTAAAAAGATGTATCCTAAAAAATTATCTTTATGGTTAATTATAAGAACTGACCCGATAATCAGGAATATTGTGTGCCAGGAAAAAACCAGATGATGAAAGTCGAATCCGTAAAACCAGGGAAACCCGAAATTCTCGAGGATCCACAAGCCGCCGATTATGACAAGTATCAATCCGAACCAGTATCTGCCATTTGAATTTTGCATTTTATTCTCCGCTAAAAAGATTTTCATAAATAAATATTCAAAACTATTCCGATTCATCTATTTGAGTCGGATCAGAAGACTGTCTTAACTTCGCCGCCGCCGAATAGTACTAATCCCTTTAAATATAGAGTCCTTCCTTCCTGAAGAATCATGTTTGGATCTTTGATTCTTTTATCGCCGAATCCCCCGAAAAGCGGTAGAACATCAATAACAACTTTCCAGTCGGGAGGAACAATGATTGTGCTCCCACCGAAGATTGCTGTAATTTCTATTACATTGTCACCCGGTGCCAGTTTGCAGTTACTCAGATGTATCTCGCAGCCTCCGAAAATTGAGATGATGCTGCCCCCCTTAAAATTATCGGAATGAATTACTTTATTCCCTCCTCCAAATACATTTACGCTCTCCACAAAGTCGTTTCCGACACCGGATTTATCGTCTGAATAAGAAGAGGCCGATTTGAATGCAATATTCTTGATTTTACCTCCTCTTCCCCATATGATATATAATCCGATCAGAACAAAAACCATAGGCCAGAGTTCCGGTACAAGATTAAATAAACCGATAGTGAAAAAGATCACTCCAACTGTTTTATTGCTGGAGAGAAAGAAGAAGAGAAGGCCTCCAACTATAAAAAAATATTCCCACGATAACGGATAATCAGCAAGATCAATTATGCTGAAATTGTGCAGAACCGCTAACGCCCCCAGAATCATGAGCAATAAGCCTATAATAACCCTACCTTGTAATTTTGGCTGTTCCATATTATTCTCCGCTGATTTTTA
>JBAYWA010000411.1:0-2578 GCA_041674325.1 Melioribacteraceae bacterium
ACCCGAATATTTGATTCTTTTACATCCAAAGAGAATTATTTGTTTCTATAATTCTTAACTAAATATAATCATTCAGCCGGTTAATAGATCGGTATAAATTTATATCCGGCATATCAATACTGATCAGGCATTTACCCTTACTATCATCTCAATCTCAACAGGCGCGTTCATCGGCAATTCAGTTACGCCAACCGCACTGCGCGCATGTTTTCCGGCCTCCCCGAAAACCTGGGCCATAAAATCGGAAGCCCCGTTGGCAACCTTGGGTTGAGCAGTAAAATTAACAGCCGAACTCACAAACACAGTCAGTTTTACCACCTGGTCAACTTTGTCCAGATTGCCTATCAAGCCCTTGATCGCCGAAAGGCAGTTGATAGCGGATATTCTTGCGCATTCAATTCCCTTCTCTTCACTCACCTCATAACCCACTTTCCCCTCGGCGTGCAGCTTGCCGTTGACGAACGGAAGCTGGCCTGATGTGAAGATCAGATTTCCGCTTTTCTGGGCGGGAATATAATTGGCCAGCGGTTTTGGCGCGGTGGGCAATTCATAACCGATCAATTCTTTA
This sequence comes from Melioribacteraceae bacterium, assembly GCA_041674325.1. GTDB lineage: Bacteria > Bacteroidota > Ignavibacteria > Ignavibacteriales > Melioribacteraceae > Fen-1258. The sequence goes on from JBAYWA010000411.1 coordinate 569, forward strand.
ATTCTCTGTTCAATCATTTTCACCTCTGGAATTGTTCTTTATAAATATATCAAAAAAATAGTAATAATTTATTCCGGTTTTATTTCATCATTCGATACCCGCTAAGTATCTTTGCACATTCAAATTGAGAGTGTTTATGACTGGTGAAAAGTTCGAAAAATTGTGGGAAATAATGCTTCGTCTCAGGAGAGAATGCCCTTGGGATAAGGAACAGACCCACGATTCAATCAAAGCGGCATTGCTTGAAGAGACATACGAAACTATAGAGGCAATCGATTTAAAAGATTACAACGAGTTGAAGTCAGAACTGGGTGATCTGCTTCTGCATATCGTTTTTCATTCTGCAATTGCTGAGGAGAAGGATAATTTTTCCATTGATGATGTGATAGATTCGATTACCGACAAAATGATACGCAGGCATCCGCACGTATTCGGTGATATTAAAGTGAACGGAACTAAAGACATTCTGAGGAATTGGGAGGAGATAAAACTGACCGAGGGAAGAGATTCATTGTTGGAGGGAGTTCCAAAAAATTTACCGAGTCTCGCACGGGCGTTCAGGCTGCAGGAAAAAGCATCTAAAGTCGGCTTCGACTGGGAAAAGAAAGAGGATGTCTGGAAAAAAGTGATTGAAGAGATCGGGGAGATGCACGAAATGGAGAGAGCCGGCAATAAAGTTGAATTCGAAAAAGAGATGGGGGATGTTTTCTTTGCGCTGACAAACTACGCCCGATTCCTCGGAGTAAATCCAGAAAACGCCCTTAGGTATACAAACGAAAAATTCATCTCCAGATTCGGCTATGTCGAAAAAAAGATTAAGGAGAGGGGCAAGCTGCTTTCGGAATCAACGCTGGAAGAAATGGATGAACTCTGGGAGGAGAGCAAAAAAGAATTGGGATGATAAATTTAATGAATAGCCTTTTCTGAATTCAGAGATTAAAAGAATTCTATCACTCGTTAATAATTATTTGCCGTTGCTGTTGTAGTGCTTTTCGTAGGCGTTGATTATATCCTTCACGAGTTTATGACGCACTACATCCCCTTTGTCAAAATAGACAAAACCTACTCCGTCAATCCCTTTCAGAATTTCTTTAACCTGAACTAGTCCGCTTTGCGAATAACTCGGCAGATCGATCTGGGTGATATCTCCCGTCACAATTGATTTAGAGTTCGGACCCAATCGTGTTAAAAACATTTTCATCTGCATTCCGGTAGCGTTCTGAGCTTCGTCCAGAATTACAAAAGCGTTATTCAAAGTTCTCCCTCTCATATATGCCAGAGGAACGATCTCTATTACTCCCTTCTCTATATAATTTTTTAGCTGTTCGCCTGGAATCATCTCTTCCAAGGCGTCGTATAGCGGCCTAAGATACGGATCGATCTTTTCTCTGAAATCACCCGGGAGAAAGCCCAGACTCTCGCCGGCTTCAACCGCCGGGCGGGCCAGAATAATCTTTTTTACAATCCCCTTTTTCAGGGCAGCCACCGCGAAAGCAACCGCTAAATAAGTCTTGCCCGTACCTGCGGGACCAATTGAAAAACAGATATCATTTTCCTTAACTGCTTTAATATATGTAAACTGATTAGGGGTTTTAGCTTTAATAGCGTCTTTTTTGGAATAAAGTATTATGCTCTCAAAATCGTTATCGCTTAAAATCTCTTTCCCCTGCATTGTGAGCTCGATTATTGTATACACATCATTCGGCTGCAGTCGGCCCGTAGTATTAAGCACAAATATCATCTCCTTCAATATTTTTTCGATCGCCGATACTTCTTCTGCTGCTCCCTGAATGATGATATTATCTCCCCTTGCTATTACGTTCGAAGAGAACCTTTCCTCAATCGGTTTGATGTTGCTATCGTTTATCCCCATAAATGAGAGGAGATCCACATTTTCCAATTTCACCGTTTTATCTACCTGCGTAGGCGCCTCCGAAATAATAGAAAAGCCCTCTTCAAGAGATGAAAAGGGCTTTATTTATAGAATAGTATTTCACTTCAAATCTAAAA
>JBAYWA010000412.1:0-2572 GCA_041674325.1 Melioribacteraceae bacterium
AACAATCATCCGATTTTGAAGCAAAGATGAACGCGGCAAAGGTTGATCTTACCATCTCGGAAAAAACTCTTAACAATTACAAACAGGAATTGAATAAGCACGATCCTAATCTTACAGATTATATCGAAAATCTTGCAACCGAGCCGTACATTAAAAAACTTCAGGAACAGATCGGCGATCAGAAAATTCAGCGCGACAGGGCATTGGCAAGCCAGTCTCAGAATTCGCAGAAAATGGTAAGAGATGCCGACACTAAAATCAATGAACTGAGAGATAAACTTAATAGCCAGCTTTCCGTATTCAGGGCGGGGGTACTTGCCTCAACTCCGGAAGAGATAAAGGATCTTACAAGAAAAGTTGTTGACGAAGAGATAAAGTATCAATCTATTCTTGCCTCTTTTAGAAAATTGAATGAGATAGTGGGAGAGTATGACAAAAAGATGAACCTCCTCCCAACAACCGCTACCGATCAGGCTAGACTGGAAAGGGAAAAATCCGCAAATGAAAAACTGTATCTTCAGGTGGAGGAGCGTTATCAGGAGGCGATAATTAATGAGCAGTCGGTGCCGGGTAACGCGCTAATTATAGATGTGGGATTGGTTCCCGCTTCACCGGCAAAACCCAACAGGCTCTTAATTGTTTTGATAGGAATTCTTTTAGGGCTGGGACTCGGGATAGGATTCGCGTTCATCAGAAATTATCTTGACGATACTGTTAAGACACCGGAGGATATCTCCAACAGGAATATCAATATTCTCTCCTGGATACCTCAGATAGAGGGAATGGAATCGGGCAATAAGGAGTTTGAGTTTATAGTAGCCAAAAAACCGGATGCGAGCGCCAGCGAAGCGTACCGGGCGCTAAGAACGAGAATTAAATTCTCAAAAATCGATAAGAATTCACTTAAGACTATTCTGGTTACGTCCCCCACTTCTCAGGAAGGAAAGACTACAACTTCGGTCAATTTAGCGGGCAGTTTTGCGCAGGCAAACTTTAAAACCATAATAATCGACGCGGATTTAAGAAAGCCAAGAATCCATTCTGTTTTCAATCAGAAAAGATTCCCCGGCTTCACGGATTATTTCTTCGGCCAGGCCACATTCGAGGAGATTGTAAGAAGATCGGAAGTGAACAATCTTGATTTTATTACAGCGGGAACAATCCCTCCCAATCCTTCCGAGATATTGGGTTCTACGCAGATGGAATCGTTTCTGGAGAAGCTGAAAAACGAGTACGATTATATAATTTTGGATTCGCCGCCGGTTATCGCGGTTACCGATTCCGAAATTTTATCCAGCATAGTTGACGGTACCATACTTGTTGTATCCGCGAATAATACAGAGATGGAATTGATGGAAAAAGCGGTTCAGCTTATTAATCACGACCGGTCTTCCTTCATAGGAGTTGTATTGAATAACTTTACTTACAGGAGCGGTTACGGTTCCTACTATAAATATTATTATTACTATTCGCGTCCCACAAACGGGGCTAAGAAAAGCCGGGTAAAAGTATAGCCGATGAGAAGAAAAATTGCTGTTGTTACCGGCGGAGCCGGATTCCTGGGGTCGCATCTGTGCGATAAACTTATAGCGGAAGGTGTTAAAGTCATCTGCTTGGATAATCTTTTAACCGGGCGTGTGGAAAATATTCAGCATCTGCTTCCCGACCAGAATTTCCAGTTTATAAAACTCGATGTTACAAATTATATCCACGTACCGGGAGAGGTGGATTATGTACTTCATTTTGCTTCTCCCGCAAGCCCTATAGATTACCTGAAATATCCTATCCAGACATTAAAAGTGGGATCGCTCGGAACGCATAAGGCATTGGGACTTGCAAAGGAGAAGAACGCCGCATTTCTTCTTGCGTCCACATCGGAGGTCTACGGAGATCCTTTAATACATCCTCAGAGCGAGGAATACTGGGGTAATGTAAATCCGGTTGGACCGCGCGGCGTTTATGATGAGGCAAAGAGATTTGCCGAGGCGCTAACAATGGCTTATCACAGGTATCACGGGCTCGATACACGCATAGTGAGGATCTTTAATACTTACGGAACAAGGATGCGGCTTGATGACGGGCGCGCGCTCCCAGCATTCATCTCTCAGGCGCTCAACGGAGAGGATATTACCGTATTCGGCGACGGCTCTCAGACCAGAAGTTTCTGTTACGTAAGCGATCTGATAGACGGTATCTATAAATTATTGCTCTCGGGCGAGGTGATGCCGGTTAATATCGGAAATCCGAATGAAATTACTATTGAGGAGTTCGCGAAAGAGGTGATCCGCCTGACTAATTCCAGGAGCAGAATAATTCATCAGGAACTGCCGGTAGATGATCCGAAAGTAAGGCAGCCCGATATAACGCGCGCCAGAGAAATTCTAGGGTGGGAGCCCAAAGTAAGCAGGGAAGAGGGACTTAAGATTACTCTGAATTATTTTAAAAAATTATAAAGTTTAGCCGGTTGTAAAAAAAAAGTAAGTTTTACCGGATAGAAAATAAAAAATCCCGCCGTGGCGGGATTTTTTTATGTGTATTGCTAATGAGTATCCGGTCTTAGTACATACCGTCC
>JBAYWA010000413.1:0-2571 GCA_041674325.1 Melioribacteraceae bacterium
AAAACAAGCTTAAATAAACCATTAGTTAAAGGGCTAGGATCCCGCCTTCGGTGGGTAAACCCGCCTTCGGCGGGATTTCGTCGTCACGCTGCTGGCGTGACTCCTCAACTTGACAGCAAAACCGATCCTCAGCACTATTTAAAACAAAAAAACCAGCAAAAGCTGGTTTTTTTGTTTTAGTAGCGGGGCTAGGACTTGAACCTAGAACCTTCGGGTTATGAGCCCGACGAGCTACCAATTGCTCCACCCCGCGATGTAATTTTTATTTTACCTGCCACCGGCAATCCGCGATCTGTTTCCTGCTACAATAAAGAACTTTTCTAAACTTGGGGTCAAAATATATCTAACCATGGGACTAATGTCAAATCGGACATTCGGGAGAGTCTTTGCCGGATGAGTGAATAAAGCTTTTAAATTTTGCGATTGACGATTACTTGATACTTACAACTTCATTCGCAATATTCGCATCGAACTAATTTACGGCACTATGCTCAAATCACTCCTGATAAAAGATTACGCCCTTATTGAAAATATCCATGTTGAATTCGGAAAAGGACTTAATATAATTACCGGCGAGACCGGCGCGGGCAAATCGATTCTGATAGACGCGATGGGATTGCTCTTAGGCGAAAGAGCTTCAACGGAGGTTGTACGGCGGGAATCAGAAAAGTCGGTGGTCGAAGGTATTTTTGATGTGAAGGGGAATAAAAAAATAATTGGACTGCTTACATCAAACGAGCTTGAAGTAAATGATGAACTCATAATACGCCGCGAAATTTCCCTGAAAGGAACCAACAGATGTTTTCTTAATGATACGCCTGTTACGCTTAATCTTATAAAAGAAGCGGGGGATCTGCTGGTTGATCTACACGGACAGCATGAGCATCAGTCGCTTCTGCGCACGGAAACTCATATTGAAATGCTGGATGATTTTGCGAACCTCGAAAACGAACTTGAAAAATTTAAGTCGCTCCAGCGCCGGCTGAATTCACTTTTGTCAGAACACAAAAAATTAACAGAAGAGGAGAATCTTATCCGGGGCAGAAAGGAAATTTATGAATTCCAGATCGGTGAGATAGACGAGGTTAGTCCGCATTTGAATGAAGAGGAGGAACTGGAAGATGAATTAAAAATTCTGGAGAATTCAGAAAAACTTCTCTCCTCCGCCAATGAAATTTATGAAAACCTTTATGATGCGGAAAATTCAATACAGGACCGGCTGGGCGACACAAAAAATAAATTGGCGGAGCTTGCCCGGATAGATAAATCTTTTCAGGAAAAATTAGGAGAGTGTGAATCAGCTTTCGCGATATTAAATGAGATTTCATCATTCCTGAGAAGTTATAAGGAAAGAGTGGATCTGGATCCGGCTCGCCTGGAGGAAGTAAGAAAAAGATTGGGCGCTATAAGCATGCTGAAGAAAAAATACGGCGGATCTCTGAGCGCGGTAATTGAACACAGGGAGAAGATAGGAAAGGAATATGACCTCGCAGGTAATTTTTCCGCGCGAATTTCGGAGATCGGAAAAGAGATAGATAAATTGAGAAATGAATGCGGCGCTTCGGCTAAAAAGCTTTCGCTTGAAAGAAGATCGGTCTCCAAAAAAGTTAAAAGGGAGATTGAGGCTGCGCTTAAATCGCTGGGAATTTCAGACCCGGTTTTTGAGGTTAAAATCGTTAATCAGAACAGCACCGGTGAAGAAAATTTCATTCTGGTAGACGGAAAGAAGTTTAAATTCAATAACTCCGGTTACGACGAGGTTGAATTTTTCGTCTCTACAAACGCAGGCGAACTTCCCAAACCGCTAGTTAAAGTGGCGTCCGGCGGAGAGGTGTCACGCATAATGCTCGCATTAAAATCGATACTGGCAAAATCCGACCGTCTCCCGATTCTGATATTCGACGAGATTGATACGGGAGTCAGCGGCAGAATAGCGCAGAAAGTGGGACAGGTATTAAAATCGCTCGCATCGGTCCATCAGATCATCGCAATCACACATCTTCCCCAGATAGCCGGATTATCCGATCTTCACTTTGCGGTGGAGAAGAAGAAAAGTGGGGACCGGGTAGTAAGTTCGCTCAGATCACTGGCGCAGGAGGAGCGGATTGAAGAGGTGGCTAAATTGATGAGCGGTGAAAAAATTACTGAATCAGCCATCAGCGGAGCCCGTGAATTGATGGGTCTGTCCAAAAACTAGTGATTTGTTTTAAGACACATCTGAGACGGACCGCAACTATTTACTTTGCGCTCTATTAATTGTTCACTAAATTCAGATGAGAAAAATCCAATAATCCCGGAGGAGGGTATGAAAAAAAGGATACTAACATTATTGTTAATTCTAGGTTTAATCTTCTCTTCATCATTAAAAGCACAAAGTCTTGACGAGACGCTCTCTGAGCTTTCATCAACTGTAGGAAAAGCTTACGTTAAACCGATCATCTCTGCTTTCGGCTCGAATCTGAATTCCGGCTGGGTTTCAAGAATCCCGTCAGCCACAATGCTCGGTTTTCATTTCGATCTGAAAGTTGTTGCAATGGGTTCATTTTTCCCGGACGATGTAAAAACTTTCGC
>JBAYWA010000414.1:0-2570 GCA_041674325.1 Melioribacteraceae bacterium
TATTTCGTTTGAGGTCATATTTCCATCTTTTAATTTTTCTGAGGCCAAATATAATAAATTAGAGATAAGCTATCAGCATTCGGCAAGACCTGATGATGCTTCCCGTAGACAAAATAAAGGATTACCGGAACTATCCCGGCTTCCATTTGAAAACATCGGTGTTCCTTATCCTTATGAATTGCAATTTTGACGCAGTAGTGATACTTTTGATCCGGGTTTTCTTCATTCTTTGAGTATTAATTGAGCAAGTTTAAAAACCAGTCGGACATAGAACTAATGCATGAGATTTCGCGCTTCGAATCGCGGGCGCTGGAAGAGTTGTATGACCGTTACTCCTCACTATTATTCACAGTAATAAAAAAAATCTCACCCGATACAATCATTGCTGAGCAGATACTTGTTGAAGTATTTGTGATTATCTGGCGGAAAATCCAAAAATTTGATTTCAATACAGGCAACGTATATTGCTGGCTGGTCACACTCGCCAGGAACAAGGCCGTCGATTCACTCAGAAGGGAAAGATCTACCAGTGTTATGCTCGATATTTACGACGATGACTACGAAGATTTTTATGTGCTCCCGACTTTTACGAAAGATATGGACAGTCTGGATTATCATACCGCATTTACGATCAAGCCGAAAATTGAGAAGTCGTTAAGCAAGCTCACGGATACCCAGAAATACGTTCTTCATCTTGCTTATTACGAAGGGTATACAATTGATGAGATAGCAGATAAACTAAATGTTCCTGTTGAGACTGTCCGCGGAAAAGTTATGACGGCTCTTCATAGTCTAAGAGATTATCTGATCAGGGAATGACAATTATGGCTGATAAAATGATACATGAGATGGCAGCCGCATTTGCCGCGGGATGCATGGACAAAGACAATTTTGTGCAGTTCAAAGAATATATAAACGCCGGGGGCGCTCTTCCCGAAGGCGAACTGGGTGAGCTTCAGAATATAATCTCGATGCTTCCGGTTATACTCGATCTTGAAAATCCCGATCCCGCTATAAAAGATATGGTAGCAAAGAAATTAATAGGGATGAAAGAAGAGATAAAAACCCAGATCCTGGAAGGGAAGAAAAATACATTTGCAACCAAGATCAAAGAGGATATTCCCGCCGAGCCGGCAAATCCCCCTCTTCAGAACTCTTTAAGCTTCGTTTCCAAAAAAGATTCCGGAAGCAGTCTGAATCCGCAATCTGACGGGAAAGAGGAGAAGTCTAACTCTGCTTCCGAGGATCCAACTCCTAAGGGAATTAAGGATGCAAAAAAAACTCCTATCGAAGATCCAAGAAGACTGGATGTAATTCCGTCCCCGTCATTCAAAAAAACATCCCCGACCGCGGAGATTGAAGAGCCGAAAATCCCCGAAAAATTTTCTTCAGTGGCGGGATGGATCGCGCTTCTTCTGACCATAATTCTTTTTACAATTCTCGGTTACTTTACGTATAGTTCTGTCGAATCGATCAATGGAGAGATGAAAAAACTTAGGGAAGATGTTGTTTCTCTGAAGAATGAACTCGGGACCGCAAACGATTTTATTACAAACTATACATCGCTCATAGAATTTTTTAATTATAAAGATATTAATGTAATAACTCTGACTAGTGCCGATGTGAATGAGAAGTCTTCGGCGCGCATTTTCCTCTCTTTCAGCCAGAAGGAAGCTTTAATTCAGTTCAAGACCGTTAAGCCGCTTCCGGAGAATAAATCTTATCAGGTATGGAGTGTAAGCAAAGGCACAGTTTCTTCGTTGGGTGTTTACATGCCTAAAGGGGAGGAGTATCTTAAAATAACCTCATTCCCGGCAGTCCCCGGAGAACAGATCGAATCGTTCCGTATAACAATTGAATCAAAAGAGGGGGCATCAACAGCTTCCGAGACTATTTTTCTTGCCGGAACTATGATTGCCGAACCGGTCAAACCCAGAAGGTATTAAGAGCTACCTCTTTCTGTTTATAAAGACGCTCATTCCGAAAACTATCAGTATTACAGGCCAAAAAATTTCGAATATGTCTCCGATCTTGTTTGCGTAAGTGAATAAACCCCATTCCCTGAAATATGTTGCGGATAAATAACTGAGCAGAATCATCGTCAATGAAACGGCGGATAAAATTTTTTCTCTGACATTCTCAATGAAAAGAAGAAAGAATACTGCTCCGCCTGCGAACAGGATTGAAGTAAAGACAATTCCCCGCGCATCCAGAATTTCGAAATATGATTTTACGATCATAACAACCCCCGCACAAAAAACAGCTGTTGCAAACGCTAAAATTGCTCTTTCCCCCTTTTCAAGCGAAAAATATACTGTCGGTATCGAATAAAGAAGCAGTGCCGTTCCCAATATCTGGCCGTCTGTTGCCAGCAGGATGCCGAAAAATTCCAGAACAGAGAAAAATCCCAGCAGTAAAAAGCTTATTCCAAGTATTCGCCTGTTACTATTCATTGTTCGGCTCCGTTTCCGCCGGAGTAAAAATTCCCAGAATAAAATACGCTATGATGAACAATCCGAGTGTAAGCAGGGCTGCTAAAATAAAAATAATTCTGAGAGATGAAACATCGA
>JBAYWA010000415.1:0-2556 GCA_041674325.1 Melioribacteraceae bacterium
CCGTGACGTCGTCGTCACGAGCACAAATCTGAACAATGACGGATGCGATCCGGAAGGAAGAGTGAATGTACTGATTGAAAATTGTGAATTCAATACAGGGGATGACGCTGTTGCAATCAAAGCTGGCCGAGATCAGGATGGATGGAGAGTGGGGCAGGCAACAGAAAATATTGTAATCCGAAATTGTCAGATGAATTCAAAAGCCAACGGCCTCTGTATTGGGAGTGAAATGTCAGGCGGTGTCAGAAATATTTATATGGAGGACTGTAAAGTCAGTAATGCTGGATCGACAATTTATTTTAAAGCTAATATGGATCGTGGCGGATTTATAGAAAATGTATGGGTACGAAATATAGATGTTGAGAAGGCGAGGGCAAGGTGTATCGCATTTGAAACAAATTATCAGGGTTATCGCGGAAATTATTTTCCTCCGGTGTTCAGCGATTTTATGATTGAAAACATTTATTGCAAGGATGGTGGCAAGTATGCAATTTTTGGAGAAGGCGTGGTCGATTCGAAGCTCAGAAATATCACACTCAAGAATATCAAAATAGACAAAGCCCAAATTCCCTATCATCTGATGTTCATTGAAAATTGGAAGATCGATAATGTAACAATAGGCGGCGAATTTATGCCGGGGAAACCATTGATGAGCAAAGAAAGAGCCGAACAGGTAGAGCCAATGATTTATTATAAAAATGATAAAGAAGGTTGAAATATCTTCAATATATAAATTGTTTACAAAATAATAGAGGTGAACTGTGCTGAATAATAATCATTCAGCCGTGCTGATTGTATTCTTGGTCGCATTGGTGATATGTTCCTGCAATCCTTCCAATAATTCCGGAGAGGGAGAAATTAAAAGAAAAATCATCAAAGTATCATATGACGATCCAGTAGACTTTCAATCTGAGATACATCTGACTGCATGGATTTTTCAGCAATACATCAATGATAATTCCAAAACACTTGAAGTCAAACTCTATGGTTCGGGTACATTGGGGCACGAGCGTGAAGTCTATGAAGCTATGCAGCTTGGATCAGGGGCGGGTTGTATCATAAGCGGCACAGCGATCCTGAACAATTTTTCTCCCAGAACAGGTGTGCTTGATTTGTCATTTATCTGGAAAGATTACGATCACGTTCACCGTGTTCTAGATTCCGAGGTCGGCAATATTTTAAGTGATGATCTGAACAAAGTCGGTTTAAAAGTTCTCGGCTGGCTTGACAGCTGGGGATACAGAAATATTATAACAGCGAAAAAAGAAATTAAATCTAGGGAAGATATAGTCGGGTTAAAAATCCGGACTATCCAAACCCCATTCAATATTGCGGCATTGAATGCAATGGGAGCAAATGCTACTCCCATGGCCTTCGGCGAAATTTACAGCAGTATGCAGACCGGAGTTTTAGATGGATTTGAGCACAATGCGACGATAGTTAATTCCAAAAAACTCTACGAAGTCGGAAAGTATCTGGCATTGACAAAACACCTGTTTGGACCATTGGTAATTTGCTTCTCTAAAAAGCAGTGGGAGGAACTTTCAGCTCGGGAGAAACAGGTTGTCCAGAATGCGGCGACAATAGCAAGAGACATACAAAGATCGTTAGCGCCTATAAGAGAAAAAGAAGCAATGGAATTATTAAAAAAAAATGGGATGATCATTAATGAGATTGATAGGACGCCTTTCTTAGCACCTTCAAAAGAGCTGCAAAATAAATTGGCAAAGCAGGTAGGAGCAGAAGACCTGCTAAAGAAAATTAGAGATGCCGAATCAGTTTTAAACTAACAAAGAATAATTATGATAAAAATAAATTTTGGTAATGAAATATTGGAGCTTGATATACCGGAGAATAATCTTGTCTTCAACATGAAAGCAAATGAATTTCCGGCGCCGAAAAGCGAACCAGATGAAATCCGGAATTCATTACTGCACCCGATAGGCTCAAAACGATTAAAAGATATTGTTAAGCCCAATCAATCAGTGGTGATTCTTGGCGATGACCGCACGCGTCTGACACCCCAGGACCGAATAATTCCTATCGTTCTGGAAGAGCTGTACAGTGCAGGTATTAAATCCGATCAGATAAAAATATTAATTGCGACCGGAACCCACCGCCCTATGACGAATAAGGAGATAGAATTAAAATACGGGCGTCAATTGATGGATGAAGTTGAGATAAAAAACCACAGTTATAAAGATTTCAGAAATCTCGTTGATAAGGGAACTACCCGCCGCGGGACCAGAATAATCGTAAATAAAGAGTTCCTGGAGGCGGATATTCGCATCGGTATCGGGGGAATCCTTCCTCATCATCCCGTCGGCTGGAGCGGCGGTGCTAAAATTCTTTTGCCCGGAGTTGCGGGTGAAGAAACTACTAGCGATATGCATCTGCTCGGTGCAACTGAGCAGCAATTGGGAAAAATTGAAACTCCATGCCGGCAGGAGATGGAAGATTTTGCACGTGAGGTTGGATTAGAATTTATTGTCAATGTGATAATGGATAGCAAAGGGAATGTTCTGAAATGTATCTCAGGTCATTTTATCGATGCTC
>JBAYWA010000416.1:0-2554 GCA_041674325.1 Melioribacteraceae bacterium
CGGGGGGAGAGAAAACATACTTTGCCCCTTCAAAATCCGGTTTGGCAATGTCTTCTATTGAAAGATACAAATACTGAGGACATGTCTCAGCAAAAACACGCTGACCTTTAGCACGCGCTTCCGCCACTTTTACAAGAGCATCGTTGCAGGTAAGATGAACTATATAAATTGGAGTCCCGGCCATTTCTGACAGAGCGATTGCCCTGTTTGTAGACTCGCCTTCCGCCGCCGTTGGACGGCTTAGCGCGTGGAACAACGGAGAAAGATTTCCTTTTGCTACTGTTTCTTTGACGATCTGGTCTATCACCAATCCGTTCTCCGCGTGAATACAGACCAATCCGCCGCTTTTTGCAGTCTGCTTCAATGCCTTGAAGATTGTAGCATCGTCAACCATTAACGCATCCGGATAAGCCAGAAAAAGTTTGAAACTTGTAACTCCCTCGGCCACCATATCTTTCATTTCGCTTAATCTCTCATCCGGCAGATCGGATATAGTCATATGAAAGCTGTAATCGATTGCGGCTTTTCCCTCCGCTTTCTTTCTCCAAATATCCAGCCCCTCGCGCATACTTTTCCCTTTCGGCTGTGCAGCGAAATCGATCAGGGATGTTGTTCCGCCGAAGGCGGCGGCGATTGTGCCGGTCTCGAAATCATCGCTGGAAGTCGTATCACCCAACGGCATATCAAGATGCGTATGCACATCAACTCCGCCGGGAATCACGTACTTCCCCGTCGCATCAATAATTTTATCCGCCTGAATGTTGAGGGATTGACCGATTGTTGAGATCTTCTCCTTTTCGATATAAATATCGGCAAAGTAATCTTTCTCCGCCGTTATTATCCGTCCGTTTTTAATTAAGAGCGACATAGTTTGTTCTGGTCTTTTTCCCTGAATATTAACGAATAATTATACTTTGCTCTAATTTAAGTTCCGCTGGGCTTTCGCAAGTCATCTGCATACCTCTTTTCGGAATCACTATTTCAATTGACAACTCTTTTACCGCCGTTATTGCAATCCTTCCCGGCAACCATTTTCCAATCAGCAGTATAAAATATTCTCCCTTACCATCAAGAAAATATATATTAATATTGAAGAAAGAAAGATTTTAAACAGATTAGTTTAAAAAACAGAAAGGTCGACCCGGCTTAAGTTCCGGATTGAATATTTCATCTGACGTATTTAGAGAAAATATTAATTGTGTAATTGTGTTCTTCCGGGCGGAGCATAAAAGCCATTTCAACGAGTTTTATTGTGACAGAAAATTTGATACTTTTGAGAGGGACTATTGGTAAGCCGGTCCGTCAGGAAGGAATTAGATGTTTTTTTATGAACGCCCGGAAATTAGATTAGGGAGCAGATGAAGATACTGAATACTTGTCTTTCAAAAAGCTGGGGCGGGATGGAGATGTACGCACTCCACACTGTCCGCCAGTTATCCGGCAGGGGATGCGAGGCGGAACTGCTCTGCTATCCAGACTCGCGACTCCAACAGGAGGCTTCAAGGTCGGGGATAACCTGTCATCTTCTGAAAGTAGAAAAACATCCATCTCCAATGCGAATATTTGAATTGCGCAATATATTATCAAATAACGGTTACGATCTGATCCACTCCGAAGCATCGGGTGATCTATGGTCCATTGTTCCGGCTCTAAAACTTTCAGGTCTTAATATTCCATTGCTCCTTACAAAACATGTGGGCTCATACATAAGCAAAAAAGATTTTCTTCACAGATGGATTTACAACAGAGTAGATCTTGCCCTTGCCATCAGCAGTGTAATTAAGAAAAATTTGTTGGATACAACTCCGCTTACCGGCGAGAGGATTCAGCTGCTCCACGACGCAATTGATACCGAAAAATTTAATCCATCCAAGACTGACAATAAAAAAGTGAGGAAGGAATTCAATATTAAAGATGATGAGATGCTGATAGGCATAACATCCAGATTCAGTTCCGGTAAGGGGCACGAAGAATTTCTTCGGGCGGCAAAGGAGTTGTCCGGATCATTTCACAATCTGAAATTTCTTATCGTGGGGGAACCAAGCCGAGACGAGGATGGATATGCTGCGGGAATCAAGGAGCTTGCCGCGGAACTTGGGATTAACGACAAAGTAATCTTTACAGGTTATAGAAACGATCTCCCCGAAATACTGGCCGCGCTGAATCTTTTTGTGTTTCCCTCTCACGCGGAGGCTTTCGGATTAGCTTTAGTGGAAGCGATGAGTATGGAATTGCCTTCGGTCTGTTCGGATTCCGACGGCGTGCTAGATATAGCCATTGACGGTGAAACTTCTCTTCTCTTTCAGAAGAAAAATTATTCCGATCTTACAGATAAAATTAGAAGGCTTATTAATGATCCGGAAAAGAGAAGATCTTTGGGTTTGAATGCACGGAAGAGAGTATTAGAAAATTTCGATTTTAATCATTTCACCGACCGGATGATAGCTATTTTTGAGAACCAGATAGTCAGATCAGCTCTCAAGAAATAGCCATCAAAAAATTAATGATATAATCCCGCTAATAATTATCAGAACGGGAGATCTTTCCCGTCATC
>JBAYWA010000417.1:0-2548 GCA_041674325.1 Melioribacteraceae bacterium
CATAATATGAAGACCGCGCGGTTTGAACATTACACTGCTCTTTGCGGGGACGGGGACCTTTTCCACTTCGCGCATTCCCATCATATCATTCTCTTTTTTATAAGTCTCATGAACCTCAACCATTTCAGCAAGTTCAGATTTAGCCGATAGAAGCGTATCCGCGGCGGCGGCATTGTTGGTGACCTCGAAAAAGAGGGCGGAGTTAGCGTCTTTTACCGAAGGGCGGATCCAGGCGTCTTTTATGGTGATTAGAGATTGGCGGTTGGTGATTGGTTGTGAGGATATAATTACCGGAAAAAGAAGAATTGCCGCTGCAATTATAATTTTTTTCATTTCGAATGATTCCTTCAAATTCATTTTAAATTATACATCATTTATTACCGAAGGCTTTTTAAGTCCCCGATTATCTCTTCAATATTTATATCGCTTCCCTTATAATTTTTTCTGATTCTGCTTTCCGTATCGATAAGCTGAATCCGGTCCGTATGAATATAGTACAATATTTTTCTTCCGTCTTTGAAAACGGTTGAATCGCCCGGAACGGCAATCACTCCGGCTTTTTTTATAATCGCGTCGGTGACAGTTTTATCGCCCGTAAGGAAAGTCCAGTTATTCAGATCAAGGCTGCGGATTTCTGCGAATTTAGAGAGCGCTTCGGGAGTATCCGACTGCGGATCGAAGCTCAGAGAGACAAACTCAACATTGCCTATCTTTTCTTTCTTTAATCTCTCCTGAATCAGCCGCATATTATTTGTGCTGAGGGGACAGATATCTGGACAGTTGGTGAAGATATAATTCATCACCACAATTTTCCCTTTAATAAAATCGGGGAAAGTTGTTTTTCCGTTCTCCTGATTTACAAGATCATAACGCGCGCCGCCAAAATCATCCACAACGGGGAGCTCCTCTTTGCACGATACGAATAGAAGCGCGGTTATTAAAAAAAATGCCGTTCTGTTCATAATATTTCAGTCAATTTTTAACAATTGGATTACTATCCATACAAGAATAATAAAAAAAGAGTTCTGAAACGAGATTTCCGCGAAGGCACATGAGAAGCAAAAAAATATTTAACGAAAGATGATGAATAAACCACGTCCAGATGCTTTTTTGCGGCATTTAATTATTTTTTTTAATTTTTTCGCGCGCAATGATTGAAGTCAATATAAAAATAGGATATTGTTGTAAGTCAGTAAATACAAATAATATGAGGAACTCCAAATGTCCAAGAATTACAAACTCATTCTGATCTTCATTTCTCTTCTTTTCTCGGCTCATCTGATAAGCGCCCAGTCAATAAAAATTACGGGCACGGTATCTGACGGGGCAACCGGAGAGAAGCTGATTGGGGCGAGTATTCTTATTGCCGATCTTAATACGGGCGCGGTCACCAATTTAGACGGTTTTTATTCAATCGATAACGCCCGGACGGGAACATATCAGATTACGGCAAGTTATATCGGCTATCTGAAACAGAGTATGAATATTAAAATTTCCGGAGACACAAAATTAAATTTCGCGCTGGAGCCGAGCTCCGTTCTTCTGGATGAAACGGTAGTTAAAGGAACCCGCGCGGTTCTTAGAGAGACTCCGATTGCATTTACAGAGATAAAGGGGGAACAGCTTGAATTCAAACTTGCGTCACGCGACGTTCCGATGGAACTGGCAGAAACCCCGAGCGTTTACGCATCACCCGGCGGCGGCGGGGCGGGCGACGCAACTTTGTTTGTGCGCGGTTTCGATCAGAGAAATGTTGCCATTATGGTTAACGGAGTTCCAGTTAACGATATGGAGAATAAATCTGTTTACTGGTCAAACTGGCAGGGATTAGGCGACGTAACGGATAATATTCAGGTTCAGAGAGGATTGGGCGCTTCTCCATATTCCGTAAGCGCGGTCGGCGGGCTCATAAATATGACAACCAAAGGGGTGGGAAACGAAGAGGAATTTGTAAAACTCAGATCCGAATACGGATCGGGCAATCTCAGAAAGAGCAGTCTTTCATTTCATAAAAAAATATCGAGCAATTTTGCCGCAACCGCGTTTGTCTCCAGAAGAACCTGGGACGGTTATATACTCGGCACATATGCCGACGACTGGACCTACTTTTTTTCAGTCGGAGGAATTTTCGGAAACCATTCCATTGAACTTACCGGTCTCGGCACTCCGCAGGAACACGGCATGCGCGGCACGCAGATGTACTTTACAAGCACCAATCCCAAAACGCAGACCTGGGAAAAGAGAGGACATCAGTACAATCCCAACGTGGGGGTAATGAACGGAAACATCTGGAACGACAGATTAAATAAATTTCACAAACCCTCGTTCAATTTAAATTGGAACTGGCAGATAGATAAAAAAATGACTCTCTCTACGGTTGCTTATTTTTCGTTCGGAAGAGGATACGGCACTTCGGGCATCGGTTCTTATGCGGCATACAGAGAATATGACGGACTGCAGGATTACGATGCGATATATGTAAAGAACACATCGGCTTCCGCAATAGATACGCGTTATTCATCCACACTTCACAAAGCATCTTCAATAA
>JBAYWA010000418.1:0-2545 GCA_041674325.1 Melioribacteraceae bacterium
ATGAAATTACTCCGCCCGGTGTTGAACTTCCAAACAGCGAACCTTCTGAATGTCTTGGAGGCGTTTGACCGAAATTGTAGTAGTCCAATCCTTCTGCAGCTATTGAAAACTGAACTGTACTGCTAGTGATATTGGAAGTCATTGTAATATTTTCGTCGGTTGTCCAGGCCGAAGAGCAATGATCAATCATAACATCGTGCAAAAGTTCTTTGCCTCCTTTAGCCGTAATGCCATCGCCGCTTTGTCCTTCACCTATAAATCCCCTTCTTACACGAATATTCCTGACAATGACGTTACTTGCATTTACGGAGAGACTGCCGTGAATAAGAGTGATGCCCTCACCCGGAGCTGTTTGACCCGCAATGGTTATGTTTGGAAAATCAATTGAAATGCTGCCGCTGCTAAATTGTGATTTATTTTCAATTTCACTATCGCGTTCTTTTTTTACTTCAATTCTTTCAACTTTTTTATCAATCCATTTCTGATCACGCCCCTCTTTTTCAGCCGTCTCATATATTTTTTTAATTTGATCTTCTCTTGAAAATTCATCTGACTTTTTTGATTTATTGGTTGACTTATTTTTCTGAATCAGATCTATTACACCCGAAACAGCAAATACAACAAATCTATTCGGCTTGCTTACTGCATCCTGTAAACTGCCCGGCCCTTTTGCATTCAGGTTTGTAACAATATATACTTCACCGCCCCGTGCGCCGGACGAATATGCGCCAGCACCTTCAGCACCGGGAAAAGCCTGTAATTTATTCCTATCCTGGGCACGATTAATTGAAATCGATAACAGCACGAGCATTATTACGGGTAAATTTTTTTTGATCTTGGTAAGCGTATCCATTTTCATTCTTTTCCGATATTAAATTCAATTTAAAATCATCCGGCTTAAAGCGCAGAATGATGCATTGTTTAATTGTTAAAGCAATCATCAGACATTATAGTCAAACACTTTTGATTTCACGTATGAAATGTTAACTGCTTAGTATTCACTTTGACGGAACCCGGGTAAAATTAGAGACGAGTGTTTAACTGCCGTTTTAATAAAGACTCGCCTTTATACACAGGAGAATGTTATCCATCAGCATCGGGAAAATCAGCTAGAACATCCGACTCCGATATTTTATTCATTCTTTCGAGTAACGATTTTACAATATCCTGGTGATCTTTTGAAACATCGTTTTTTTCATAGGGATCAACCTTAAGGTTATAAAGTTCATCGTTTCCCTGTGCTGGAGTTTTACCGTTATGTACCAATTTCCATCCGTCATAGCGCAATGCAATTTGATTTTTTGTTCTGCCGTATATTTCGCGTTTACCGGTCGAACCGCCTTCAGCTATTGCGCTCCAAACATTTTTTCCGTCCAGGTTCATTTCGGAAGTTACTTTAGCACCGACTAAATAGGCTAAAGTTGGCAGAATGTCTGCAACACTGATTACTTCATCAACTTTGTGTGCATTTAATCTGCCCGGCCAGCGGACAATTGATGGCACTCTGATACCGCCTTCATACAAAGAAGTTTTATAATCGCGAAGAGGTCTGTTGTCGCCGAGAACATCGTAAGGTCCGTGTTCACCTTTATAATCTTTACCCGGTTTCAGCCAATTTTCCTGTCCGCCATTATCGCTTAGGAAGAATACTATTGTATTTTTTTCAAGGTCTTCTTTTTTCAGTGTTTCAAGAATCAGATTTACCGAATAATCCAAATGGGCAACTGAAGCGGCAAACATTCTGCGAGAATCATTCTTGATTGTTTCTTTATACGGTTCAATCCATTTATCTTCTTCCTGCAATGGGTAGTGAGGAACGCTGAAAGTAACTTCAAGGAAAAACGGTTTTGATTTATCTCTTATATCGGTGATGTATTTTATAGCTTCGTTGGTTATTAAATCTGTGGCATGCCCTTTTTCATCAATAAATTTGCCGTTGCGATGCCAGGTTCTGTCTCCGTTTTTATAAACATGCGTGAATTGATCGACTTGTCCGTGCAGATAGCCGTATGTATAGTCAAATCCATAATGATTCGGTCCTGTTTCTAGCGTAAGCCCCAAGTGCCACTTACCCGTTAAAGCTGTCGCGTAACCGTTTTGTTTTAACAGATTCGGAATATTAGTGGCATCCGTAGGCAGAGCCTGAGTGCTCTTCCCGCCTATTGGTCCCAATATTCCGAAACGGCTCGGATATTTTCCGGTAAGCAACGAAGCCCTGGTTGGTGAACACGTTGGACAAACATAAAATTGGTCAAGCTGAACATTTTCATTTGCAAGTTTGTCGAGAGTCGGGGTTTTAATTTCAGAACCGTGAAAGCCAACATCCCTCCACCCCTGATCATCGGCAACCATAATTAAGATGTTGGGTTTTGAATCGGCATTTACATGTGGAATTTTACTGCTACATCCCAAAGCCGGGATCCAAATCGAACCTGCAACTACACCGCCCAGCCCCATTGCGGATTTACTTAAGAATTCTCTTCTTGATAAACTTTTATTTCCATTTATTTTCTTTGCCATTTATATCCCGGTATTTTTCAATCCA
>JBAYWA010000419.1:0-2533 GCA_041674325.1 Melioribacteraceae bacterium
GCAAGCGGGATCTCGGGCGATATACTTGAGCGATATATCTTCGGATTGAGAGACAATCAGCTGACTGTAAACGGTTCCGCAGAAGCGAAGATCGTGGGTGAAATCAAAAACCCTGTAATAGACTTATCAATCAAGCTCAAGGATTTCAAACTGCCGACAACGCCGTCCGGAGACTTCATCGGGTCGGTTCATTATTCAGATAAAAAGCTGACGTCAAATTTTGCATTCCTTGATTCAACTTCGAATTTTGAAAGACCACTTTTTTCCTTGACAGGCACAATGCCCATAGATCTTCGGTTTATTTCGGTTGAAAAGCGGTTTTTAGAAAATGATCCTATGAACATCCAGATCCGTTCGGCACATTTCAATTTAAGTTCGCTTGGAAAAATACTTCCTCTTATAACCGATCAGAGCGGCGCCCTCTCGTCGGATCTGAATATAAGCGGGACTTTTAAATCCCCAATCTATTCAGGATTTGTAAGACTGACCGACGGCGGTTTTAAAATGCGTTTCAACAATCTCAATTACAAATGCGGAATGAAGCTGCATTTCGAAAATCAATCGATGAAGGTTGACAGTCTGCTGGTTTCGAACGACGGAGGCACAAAATATTCCGGGACTATCTACGGAGCCGGGGGTATAGAATTCGACGGATTTAAGACCAGTGAGATCAAACTTGTTTTCAACGGCGACCTTGCGGTGCTCGGCCAGCAGACACAGGCTGTGAGCCCTTTTTTCTACGGAGATCTTCTGATCGGTTCCGACGGAGATTGGATTCTTTCTAAAAACGGTGACCGCGTTTTCTTCAAGGGGGATATACTGATGAAAAATACGGATCTGGTCTACACCACAGGAGAGGAGAACAGCGGTGTCGCAAATAAGAATTTTAATTTTATTTTCGTCGAGGATTCATCTCGCATAGATAAAGAACTTGTCAGGTTCCAGCAGGTTCTTTCGAGGGAGAAAGATCTGCTCAATTATAAAGAGGAAACTGAAAAACCGCTGAACTTTGATTATGAGATCGGGATCAGATCGGAGGAGAATGCCAAAGCCGTAATAATTCTATCGCAGGCGGTCAATCAGAAATTATTTGTTGAGATGCGGGGCGGTTTAAAGTATTCCAACATAAGCGGAGAAACCCGCGCGCAGGGCGTCTTTGAACTATTAAGAGGTTCAAAACTGGAATTTATAAAAACATTTGAGGCGGCCGGATTCCTTCGGTTCGAGAGAGATATAACAGATCCGTACCTCGATATTGTTGCTACATATACCGCAGATTATATTAATCCGCGCGATGAGAGCGGCGCATCGCAGGAGGTGGCTGTAAAAATTAAAATCCGCTCTCCACTCTCCGAACTTGGAAAGAGTCTGGCCGGCAATACCGAGAGCATAGGTGTATACGTCGGTTCAAAAAACATACAGAATAATGTCCGCGATACCCGTTACGATTATGCCGATGCGTTTTCATTCATTTTCATCGGAAAATTTAAAGATGATCTTACAGCACAGGATAAAACAAACGTCGCGGGACAGACAAATTTGATCGGCAACACTGCAACTTCATTTCTCGGTTCAATATTATCCAATTTCGTGAATTCTGCGGTTGGAGATCTTGTTAATAATATTGAAATTAATCAGGCCGGTACTACCACAAAAATATTATTATCGGGCAGAACTCAGAATTTCAGGTATACTTTAGGCGGTACTACAGACAGTTTTCTGAATATCGGCAAAGCAAACTTTAAATTGGAATGGTCTCCGTTCGGACCAAATTTTCTAATACGCGCCGAGAGAAAGGACCCTATTGGATCGACATTCAGTCTTGAGGATAAAATAACAGAATTTGCACTTAAATATAGATTTGGATTCTAATGAAAAAACAACTTATAGCATTTTTTAAAAATCATCCCTCTCTTAAGATCAAAGCCAAAGACCTCGC
Source organism: Melioribacteraceae bacterium (assembly GCA_041674325.1). Taxonomy (GTDB): domain Bacteria; phylum Bacteroidota; class Ignavibacteria; order Ignavibacteriales; family Melioribacteraceae; genus Fen-1258. The sequence goes on from JBAYWA010000419.1 coordinate 1,940, forward strand.
AAAAAAATTGCAGATCACGGATGAGCACAGTTATGCCGAACTGAAGCATTTTCTTCACACATTATCTGAAGAAGGAATATTAAAAAAAGAGGGAAAAAGATTTCAGTTCAATACCCCCGACCGGGGCAAATTGACCGGAACGCTTCAAATTGTCGGCGACGGGGATTATGGATTCGTAATATTGAAGAACAAAGATATTAAAGATGTTTTTGTAACCGGTAAAAATTTCGACACGGCATTCGACGGAGACCTGGTCGAAATCTCTTTGATCGCGTCACGACGGGGCAAAAAAAGCCTTGAGGGAGAGATTGTAAAAGTCCTGGAAAGAAAAAGGACCGAAATTGTCGGAACGCTTCACAAGAACCAATCCTTCTTTTTTATCAAACCGGACGAGCAGAGAATCCATCGTGATATTTATGTGGCGGCGAACAAACTTGCTGGCGCTAAGGCCGGCGATAAAGTCGCGGTAGGAGATATTGAGTGGAAATCGGTTCAGCAGAATCCCGTTGGCTCGGTAAAGGAAATTCTAGGCAAAGCTGGAAGTTTCGATGCGGAACTTTCGTCAATCGCGCGCGAATTCGGATTAACATATAA
>JBAYWA010000420.1:0-2526 GCA_041674325.1 Melioribacteraceae bacterium
AAATCTATCAAAAAAAATAAACTGAGGTAAAATTGGAAGGCGGATTATTAGGGTTCTTCGAAAAAAACTCGATATATATAGTTCTATCCATCGTTCTTGTAGTGTGGGCTGGAATATTTTTCTTCCTCCTCAATACAGATAAACGGCTTAAGGCAATCGAAAAAGAATTAAAGGAGAAATAAATAGATGAAAAATAAATATCTGTTCGGCGGAGGAATTATTGTTGTGTTCCTCGGTGTAATGATCTATCTCTTTACACAGACAAATGTATCATATGAACAAAGTTTTACAAAAATTATGGACAGCGGCAAAACTGTTAAAGCAACCGGCACGTGGGTAAAAGAAAAAAATTACGAAATAGATAAAGCCAAGAATATTTTCACTTTCTATATGAAAGATACCGAAGGCAATCAGATGAAAGTTTATTATCACGGTACTATTCCAAACAACTTTGAATCCTCTACAAGCATTGTTGTTACAGGCAAATATTCCCAGGGTAATTTTCATGCGACTGATATCCTAACAAAATGTCCCTCTAAATATCAGGATCAACCAGGTCAAAAAGCTAGCTGATTCAGTTAGCAGTCAGGAGAATTTATGATTGGCAATATTTTACTCACTCTGGCATTACTTGCCGGAGTGTTTACTGTAGTAATGTATTATTTAACCTTCAGAGGTTATCAGAATACGTTAAAGATGGCGCGTATAGGATTCCATACAACTGCGGTTCTTGTGATTGCGTCATCCGCACTGCTGCTCCACGCGATCCTTACTCATCAATATCAATATAAATACATCTACAATTACAGCGGAAACGATCTCTCTACGGGATTACTGATGTCCACTTTCTACGCCGGTCAGGAGGGAAGTTTTCTGCTCTGGACATTTTTTACGGCGGTTATTGGATTAATTCTTCTTGATTACACATCAAAGAGGGGGGATCTGGAACAGAGGGTGATGATGATTTTTACATTATCGCTGACATCTCTTCTGGTGATGATAAGTCCGCTTCTGAAGTCGCCTTTCAATTATATCTGGATGGAAAGTGATTTTATTGAACTGAAGAATATTAATCCCGCTTTTCTTTCACTGCCCGCGCTTCAGAACTTTATCTTTTCCGATCCGCAATCGAACAAGCAGTTCATTCAGTTCGGAAAGGAACTCTATGCGGCGCTTGTTTCCAACAATGTCGCCCTGAATGAATTTATAATTCAGGGAAAGGGATTAAATCCGCTATTGCAGAATTTCTGGATGCAGATACATCCTCCGATTTTATTTATAGGATTTGCGATGTCCGCTGTGCCTTTCGCTTTTGCGATGGCTGCGATCTTTAAAAATGAATACCGAGACTGGGTGAAGCAGGCATTGCCATGGGTACTAACCGGAACATGTGTTCTGGGACTTGCAATTATGCTCGGCGGATACTGGGCTTATGGTGTTTTGGGATGGGGCGGATATTGGGGATGGGACCCTGTTGAAAATTCATCTCTCGTTCCCTGGATTGTGGGCGTTGCCAGCATTCATACCTTACTGGTGCAGAAGAAAGCACAGGAAAAGGGGGGCGTGGGAAGATTTGTTAAAATGAATTTGATACTTAGTACACTAACATATATTCTGGTTATCTACAGCACATTTCTTACGAGAAGCGGAATCTTGGGAGATGCATCAGTTCATTCATTCGGCGAGCCCGGTATGATGGTTTACTGGTTCCTGGTTATCTTTCTTGTAGTTTTTACTGCACTTGGAATCGGAGGAGTTATATACAGATGGAAATTTCTCACTCAGAATTTCACATTCGAGGAGAATGTCCTTTCCCGTGAATTAGCCCTGTTTACCGGCGCTGTTGCACTTATTGCCTCAGCCATTATTATTCTTGTCGGAACTTCGGCTCCTATAATCGGCAAGACTGTTCAGACAAGTTTTTATAATGAACTTAATCTGCCGATAGCGATAATAATAGGTCTGCTGAACGGATTAAGCATCCTGCTGAAATGGAAATTTACAGAGAAAAATGATCTCTGGAATCAGTCCAAATTTTCAGTTATTGCCTCAGTGGTATTTACATTACTAATCGTAATATTCGGAGGTGTATCAGATCTTTCGCTTATACTCCTTGCGTTTTCTTCTTCGTTCGCTCTCTTTGTAAACGGTGAAGTTGCTTATAAAATATTCCGGGGCAGAAAATCTTTTATTGGTCCCTATATTGCGCATATCGGCATTTCTATATTCCTGGTAGGCGTTCTGGCAACCGGCGGCCAGTCAAAGCAGCAGCAGACGGATCTGGTTAAGGGAGAGACAGTCAGTCTGTTTGGTCACGACCTGACTTTTAAGGGTATCGAGCCATTTGAAAACGGTAAAAAGTATAAGATGAACATTGAAGTGAATGATGGAAAGAGTGTTAAAACGATTGCTCCTGTAATGTTTATCGCAGAATTCAATAACAGTCTGATGAGAGAGCCCGATATTTTAGTCGGATTCACGAAAGATTTTTACGTTGAACCGATAAGCTATTCGGAAGGTAATGAG
>JBAYWA010000421.1:0-2514 GCA_041674325.1 Melioribacteraceae bacterium
ATGCAATTTATTTTCCCGAAAAGAAAAACATCCGCCCAAATGAACTTTTTTTATTAGACAAAAGTTATACAAGAGTAACAAATAGATTCCTTAAAAATAGTTCAAAAAGGCTTTAAAATGGCAATAATTACATTTTTTCTGATTCACTGGTTCGGATCTCTCTTTTTCCAAACCTTCTTCCTTCACAGGTATGGGGCTCATGGAATGTTTAAAATGAGTAGTTTTTGGGAAAAGGCGTTCTATGTAGGGACCTACATTTTTCAGGGATCCTCATTTTTGAATCCGAGAGCATACGCCATTATGCACAGAATGCATCACGCATTCAGCGATACGGAACGAGATCCTCATTCACCAAAATATTTTAAAAGTGTTTTTGGATTAATGTGGAATACAAAGAAAATCTATCTTGACTTGATAACTAATAAGATCAAACCGGGCGAGAATTTTTCGAAAAATATTCCAAGCTGGACTAAGTTCGAGGAATTTGGGAACGGTTGGATTCACAGAATACTTTGGGGCGCCGGCTACGTGGCATTCTACATTCTCTATGCCGCACACTGGTGGATGTTTTTAATATTGCCAGTTCATTTCTTAATGGGACCTATTCACGGTTCGATTGTTAATTGGGTTGGCCATAAATACGGTTATAGAAATTTTAAAGACACACATGATAACTCCCAGAATGCGCTGTTTATTGATATTCTAACTCTGGGGGAATTATTTCAAAACAATCATCACAAACACCCAAGCAGACCTAATTTTGCGGTCAGATTTTTCGAACTCGATCCGACTTATCCAATTATAAAATTACTAAGCTGGCTTGGAATTATTCAACTAACAACAAGTGGCAATAAAAATTGAGGAGCAAATGAAATATTTCTTAATCGCATTATTCAGCACTCTGTTTGTATATATAGTATATACAGTAATCTCAACAAGCATCGAATCAAACTTATTCAAGGAATGGAATTTTCTCGCTTCTATTCCCTGGATGAAGGCAACATTGATAGATTTCTATATCAACACCGTTGTCATATATGTCTGGGTCTCCTTCCGGGAGAACAGCTGGACGGCCAGAATTTTATGGCTCCCCGGATTTGTTCTCCTTGGAAGCATAGCAACCACATTATATGTATTGATTCAACTTTTCAAACTTGATGAGAACGAACCGGTTATAAACGCGTTTTTATTAAAAAGGGATAAATAAATGAACATCGATAAATTACTCACAAGGGATTTATTGCCCGATTTTGCAATAAGATTCGGAATAAGAAGATTATTGGAAGAGCGGCTAAGAAGCGAAAAGAAATCCAATGTTGAGGAGCAGCAGGAAAGTTTAATGAAGCTTGTTAATCGACTTAAAGAAAGTCCGATAGCCGTAAATACTCCCGAAGCAAATGAACAGCATTATGAAGTGCCGACAGAATTTTTCCAATCGGTTTTAGGGAAGAATCTTAAATACAGCAGCGGCTACTGGAAATCCGGAACAGTCAGTCTTGATCAGTCGGAATACGATATGCTTGAACTTACATGCGAAAGGGCCGGCGTGAAAAATAATGAAGAGATACTGGAGCTTGGCTGCGGCTGGGGTTCACTTACATTATTTATGGCGGCAAAATTTCCGGATTCAAGAATCACCGCTGTTTCAAACTCGAAGACACAAAAAGAATTTATAGATGGGGAAGTAGCAAAGAGAGGACTTAGCAATGTAACCATAATTACTTCGGATATTAACCTCTTCCAGACAGACGGTAAATTCGACCGCATTGTTTCAGTGGAAATGTTTGAGCATATGAGAAATTATTCTGCGCTGTTCGGCAAAGTGCATAATTTACTTAAACCTGCCGGAGAATTATTCGTTCACATTTTTACGCATCAGAAGTACGCTTACCTGTTTGAAGTGAAAGACGAGACAGATTGGATGGCTAAATATTTCTTCACCGGAGGAATAATGCCGAGCGATCATCTTTTGTTCTATTTCACCGAAGGGTTCTCAACGCTTAATCATTGGATAGTGAATGGCAGACATTACGAAAAGACATCTAATGCATGGCTGGCAAATATGGATAGCAACAGAGATTCGATTTTGAAACTATTTGGCAAAACATACGGCGAAGAAAATAAAACAAAATGGTTGGTTTATTGGAGAGTGTTTTTTATGAGCTGTGCTGAGTTGTGGGGATTCAACAACGGCGAAGAGTGGTTTGTAAGTCACTATTTATTTAAGAAGAGGGAATTATGCTGAACATGCTTTTAATTATTGCGTCTCTAACAGGCCTGAATAACCTTGATAATCCCAATACCGAAGTAAAAAGATATTCGAGCAGGGCATTCAACCTTAAGGACGGGATGTTTTTGTATAGCGAGTTTCATGAAGAGAAATTCAAAGGCGACAAGATCACCGCAAGCGTAACAAAGTATAAAGATCCTAAGAATAATCTGCTTTCCGAGAGGATTATGACTTTTGAGCAGGATCTTACAAAACCAAAATTTGTTTTGAAAGATTACCGGTCA